>PWKX01000084.1 GCA_003559585.1 Mollicutes bacterium
CCAGTGTTTTCGAATCATAATGGGTAACCTTTAAATCTTCATAAGCCTCAAAAGCTAAGCGAAAAGCATTGAATGTACCACTTAAACCAGAGGATAAGTTAATCGCAAAAACATTGTCATAACCTTCTTTTTTAATGATATCTAATGTTTCATATAAATCTTCGTTGCTTGGTAAACTGGTGCTGATTTTATGAGTGTCTAATTTCTCATACACCATTTCACTGGTAATATCTACTTGATCACGGTACCCTTTACCATCAATCAGTATTTGTAAAGGTAAGACGTATAAATTAGGATGTTGATCTAACACTTCTTGATTCAAGTTAGCTGCTGAATCGGTGATAATAGCTGTTTTCATAATTTTCTCCTTAGAAAATAGGGATTTAAATGCTACGTTTATACACATTAAAGCACATGATGTATCATGTTTATGCATATTTAGAGTAACATGAATAACTTTGAATGTAAAAGCAATCACTCAACAAAACCATTCATTCGTATGCGAATGTTTCGTGATACTACTTGCTTTATAATGGCCCTTCATATATCGTTAATGCACTACTTTTGCATTCTTTATGATCTGATTTATAATAACATTAAGAGATGTCAATTTGTTGGAGGTGTTACCATGCGAAAAATTGCCATATTATTAGAAAACTTGTACGACGATAAAGAATTAATTTACCCGTACTACCGATTACAAGAGGCTGGGTATAAGGTTGATTTGGTTGGTACAAAGAAAAAAGAAACTTACAAAAGCAAACACGGATTACCTATGACAAGCGACATTGGTTCACAAGAAGCCAATCCAAACGATTATGAGGCCTTGATCATTCCCGGTGGTTTTTCCCCTGATTATATGCGTAGACACCAAGCTACCATCGATTTTGCTAAAGCGATGAATGATATGAACAAACCAATCGCAGCGATTTGCCATGGGCCATGGTTGATGATTTCAAGTTGCGATTTAAAAGGCCGATCACTAACCGGTTTTCACTCGATTAAGACGGATATTGAAAACGCTGGTGCAAGCTATCAAGATGCGCAAGTCGTCGTTGATCAAAACTTTATCACATCTAGAACACCAAACGATCTGCCTGCATTCACAAAAGCCATCATCCATGCGTTAAACGAAACAGCTTAATTCTACGTATAGCAAGTCAAAATATTACAAAGCTTAAAAATACACCCTTACCATTGGCACATATCAAAGCCAATATGGGTGTATTTTTTTATAACTTTTGATGGTTTTCTATCGGCTGATAACGCCTGGTTAAATCAACATATTTTGAAACCAGCAACCAATATGATTCTAATGAATTTGGAGTTTCATGCCAATCTGGATCAGGAAAGTTTGCCAACACATCCGATAAGCTTACATGATGTAAATAATCTTTATCAACAGATGCGCCTTGTCTTTTAGCAAGCGGTTTTAAATATAGGTACCCATCGGCTAAATCTTTTAGTTTAAAATTTTGATATCCAGTAGCTAAAAAACTATGATCTTTCAAATCACCAATCATCGATTCACTTAAATCAAAGCCAAGTGGTTGATGATTTAACCTTGACATAACACGCTCAATCATACCATCTGCGGGCTGTATGTGTTTGCCTGTTTCTAAGGCTGGCAAATACTCGTGAAACAAAACCGTTTTAACCCGAGCATTGGTATACCGTTTGATTAAATGCCCCATATGACGGTTTTCGTGTCTTATAAAACCTTGCGCTAAATAATCAAATACTGGTGGTTCATACTTTGTATAAGCATGGATGTTGCCAACTAAGGCAACCATTTTTTCTTGACACTCAATCACATGTTTTTGTATCCGTTTAAATCGGAACCACTCTGTCCCACCTTTATGAAAGACACGTCTTGCCTCATGTATTGTGTTTGGACTTGTGTTTATGTGATGCCAATGATATTGATAAGACAAGTTCAATATTCTAAGTTTTTTACTGTTTTTAAAGCGGGTTTGATTAAACTGAAAAACCGCTTTATATATCGCTTGATAATCTTGATAAGCAAACAGGGTATTATAATTAAAAAACAATTGACGAGCTAAACTTTCATCATAAACATCGCCCATCACAAGATTGTCTAATTGTCTTTGATCCTCAGCACATCCGAACTCCATGCCTAAAACACGCATCCCTGCTTCATACAACTGCGGTATCGCGTCTATCAAACATTGAATGTTTTCTTTTATCGCATGGTGTTCTCCCAGCAAAATAATATCATGATTTCTTAAAAGCGTGCTTAAATAATCCGAAGGCAACATGCCTTCTTTTTTTAAAGATTCTACCATGTTAGGTATGTTTAATGCCATATCATCACCATCCAACCTAATCATACATGATTTTTGTTTATTTAATTGTATATTTATCTACTTTATTGTACATTTAACTTAGGTGATAACGATGGATATCTTATATGGCGATACAACATTTTTAAATCAATACTTGCTTCAAGCGTTGAAAACTGGTGATTTATATACCGCGCAGTCTATTATGAATCAACGTTATGATAAACAAAAAACAGTCCCTTTAGAAGAGCAAAAATGTGGTAGTTTTATGTTATTAAGCGTGTTAAGTCACGAACTATTAAAACAAGGCATCACAACCCAAGCATTTCATCCTATATACAATCGATGTTATCAAGCCATTGATAAAACTAGGTCTATCATCGATCTTAAAAAAAGTGATGAACATATGTTGCAATCCTTTTTGAAAATGTATGATAAAAATTGGGTAAAAACAAACCATAACATCGTTAATGATGTCTTGGCCTACATTCATATGCATCTAGAGCATAAACTAAACGCATCAATCATTGCTGAAGCACTACATTATTCTCCAAGTTATATTCAGCGAATTTTTAAAAAAACAATGAACATGTCGTTAATGGCATACATCAAACAAGCTAAAATAAACCATGGCATCACGCTTTTAGATATGTCGCTTAACATCTCTGAAGTCGCTCATATATTGCACTTTTATGACAGCCCACACTTTATTAGAACATTTAAACAAATTACAGGACAAACACCCCTTCAATACCGTAAGACCAAACACAATAAAAACGATCTATGATAATCAACATCATAGATCGTTTTTAGTTATTCAGTAACTTCAACACTAAGAGGTGGGGTTTGATATTTTAACCCACCATCATGTAGCCACTGGAATACCACGTAAGTGGTTCCTTCACCAACCGCATTAATGTGTACATGATCGCCGTGATTCACAAACTCAACAACACCTTCATTCGCGTTTTCTAACAACACAACTTTGAAAGTATGATGTCCATTTTGACCCAATGAAACAGTGTGACCATCTGCATCAACAATGTTAGCGCCTAATGAAAGGTTCTCCCCCACAGCAATCGCAGGCAACCTTCCATGCCAATGATTGCCATGAACATAGGCTTCTACCGCCTGGTCTTCACGACGGTTTAACAACTCGAATGCCTCAACCTCTTCATCATCATGATTGTGATCGGCATAAATGACATATACCTTCATACTGGGTGTTTCATACATTAACTCGCCATCTTGAACCCATTGAAACACCACTGATGTGATGCCTTCACTAACACCTTTAATATGAACGTGATCGCCGTAATGATCGAAATCAACAATCCCTTCATTAGCATCACCAGCAAGCTCAACACGCAAACGATGATGACCATCTTTGTCTAATGTGATTTCCTCACCATCTTCATCTACGATGCGTGCACCAATAGAAAGATGATGATTTGGTAAAAGATCAGGTAAATCACCGTGCCAATGAGAACCATCAACATACGCCGCAACCGCACCATCTTCTTGACGGTTTAATAACTCAAATGTTTCGATCGATGTTGTCCCACTTCCACATGCTGCTAATGTGAAAACAAGCATAAATAACATCGTAATCATTATATGTTTTTTCATCAAACATCACTCCTTTTTCTGAGATAAGAATGCCATAAACCAAATACAAATGCAAGTCATTTGCATTTGAGTTTCAAATTATGCTCCTAAACAACAAAACCCCTTAATCTAGAGACCGGTTAGCGTATCTAGATTAAGGGGGTTTACAACTTATGATTATTCGACGGTAACACTTTTCGCCAAATTACGTGGTTTATCTATATCATGACCTCGATTTAAAGCCGCATAGTAAGCAATCAATTGACTCGGTAAGACCGTTAACAGCGGCGCCAAGGATGGATTTACATTCTTAAGGACAATTTCATCGCCTGGTTCTTGTAGTGATTCAAAAACAATGGTTAACGTCTTCGCCCCACGACTATGAACTTCAGCCAAATTACTTCGAGTATTTTGAGCGGTTTTATCATTAGAAATAATCGCAATGACTGGTGTATCTGTTTCGATTAATGCAATCGTTCCGTGTTTTAATTCACCGGCGGCAAAACCTTCGGTGTGGATATAAGAGATTTCTTTTAACTTTAAAGCTGCTTCTAAACTAACGTGATAATCATTTCCGCGGCCAATATAAAAACAATGATCTTTAGTTAACGTTTGTTTGACAAGATCATCAATGTAGTCGACGTTGTCTAAACATTGTTCCATCGCTATTGCAACTTCACTCAACTCACGTTTTAAAGCAAACGTTTGACAACTCAACGCATAAGCCAAGATTGATAAGACCGCAATTTGTGCTGTGTACGCTTTGGTAGAGGCAACGGCTATTTCTGGTCCAGCAAATATTTCTAATGCATCATCCGCTTCTCTAGCTAAGGTTGATGTGATCACATTGGTGATGGTTAGTGTTGGGTATTGTTTTTTCTTTAAGTTTAATAAACAAGCTCTTAAATCTGCGGTTTCTCCGCTTTGCGATATTAAGATGAAATAAGGTTTGTCACCTAATATTGGCATTTGATATGCAAACTCTGAAGCGATATGAACCTCAGTGGGAATGCCCGTGAGTTTTTCAAACAAGCCCTTCCCTATAAACCCTGCATGCATGGATGTCCCGGCAGCCAAAATATGAAGCCGATTGTGTTTTTTAATGGACTTTAGTAACATCTGACTAATATTAATCGTATTGCCGTTAAAAAACTTTGAGATGATGCCTCTTAGCATGGTCGGTTGTTCATAGATTTCTTTTAACATATAGTGCGGGAAATTTCCTTTTTCCGTATGTAAGACATCCATATCAAACACCGACATATCATAAGGAAGCACCGTTCCATCCAAATCGTATATGGTCGCATCGTCTTTGCTCATTTGTAAAAAGGTTTCGTCTTCTAAGGCCATATAACGCTCTGCCGTACCAATCAATGCCATCATATCAGATCCGATAATCATCCCATCATCGGCTGTGGCCAACAACAACGGACTTCTATGTTTAGCCGCATACAATGTATCAGGGCTTTCATGATCAATCACAAGTAACGCATAAGACCCTTGTAACAATTTCAACGTTTTCCTCATCGCATTTGGCACAGGCATCTGTTTTGCAAAAAGTGCCATTAACTCAACGATAACCTCAGTATCAGTTTCACTTTTAAAAGCATGATTATCAAAATACATGGTTTTTAAAGCTTTATGATTGTCAATCACACCATTGTGAACAATACTGAAACGTTGATCTGAGCTCATATGCGGATGCGCATTTTCACGATTAACCTTGCCATGTGTGGCCCATCTAGTATGACCAATACCCAACGCGGCTTTCGTGGTCGTTAAAGATTTTTCTAGTTCCACAATTCTACCTTTTTCTTTAAACAGTTGAAACGTTTTATTTTCACCATCGTAAAGCGACATACCCGCAGAATCATACCCTCTATACTCAAGTCGCTTTAAACCATTTAATATAATCTCTTTTGCATCATTTAATCCAAGATACCCTACAATTCCACACATCTATATTCACTCTTTTCCAGACCTTATTAAACACGCAACAATCCGTGCATTATTTTTTTCGTAACGACATTATACATCTTTTTTCAGTTTTTGAAAAGTTTTTTCACTAAATATAACGCATGGTATTCTTTTAAAAACAATCATAAAAACCTTATCCCAACAAAAAAGCGCGGGCGTATTTTTGCCGGCGCTTTAAGCGTATATCATCACTTTTTATTGGTTAAACGTTATAAGTTGTTGATGCTGTTTTTCCACCTTTACCAGTCCAATCGGTATGGAAAAATTCACCACGTTTTTTATCAACTCTTTCATAGGTATGCGCCCCAAAATAATCACGCTGTGCTTGAATCAAATTAGCTGGCAATGTTCCTTGTGTAAACCCGTGGAAATAATTAAGCGCAGCTGACAAGCTTGGTACTGGGATGCCATTTAACACAGCCACAGACACCACTTCTCTTAAAGCGCTTATGTTGTCATTAATGGCTTGTTTAAAGAAATCATCAAACAGTAAGTTAGAAAGATCAGGCGTTTTTTCAAACGCTTGTTTAATGTCTCCTAAAAAGCGTGAACGAATGATACAACCACCACGCCACATAAGCGCAATCGAACCATAATCTAAGGACCAATCATGTTCACTCGCGGCCTTTTTCAGTAACGAAAAACCTTGTGTGTATGATAATATTTTCGCCGCATATAACGCTTGTCTAATTTTTTCAATAAAAGCTTTTTGATTACCATCAAAACTGATCGCCGGCGCATTAAAAACCTCGCTTGCTTTCATTCGTTCTTCTTTTAATGACGATAAAAACCTAGCATACACTGATTCACCAATCAATGAAAGTGGCACACCAGATTCAAGGGATGCATGCACCGTCCATTTCCCTGTGCCTTTTTGTCCGGCAGAATCCAAAATCTTATCCAATAACGGGGTGCCATCTTCATCATTAACTTGCATGATGTTGGCGGTGATTTCAATTAAATAACTATCTAACTCTGTTTGATTCCAAGCTTCAAAAATATCCCCCATTTGATTAGGTTTTAAACGAAACAACGCCCGCATGATATGGTAGGTTTCACTAATTAACTGCATATCCCCATATTCTATACCGTTATGCACCATTTTTACATAATGACCAGCGCCATTCTCGCCAACCCATTCACAACAAGGCTCGCCGTTTACTTCAGCAGAAATCGATTGAAACATCTCTTTAATAAGCGGCCAAGCCTCACTGGTGCCACCAGGCATGATCGAAGGACCTTTTAAAGCGCCTTCTTCGCCGCCCGATATCCCTGTCCCAACAAAAAGAACACCTTTTGCTTCTAAATAATGAGTGCGTCTAATGGTGTCTTCATAATTTGAATTACCACCATCAATGATGACATCGCCTTGATCAAGAAGCGGCAATAGTTGCTCAATCACCATATCAACAGGTTTCCCAGCCTTAATCATTAACATGATTTTACGTGGCTTACTTAAATCGGCCACAAGTTTTTTCATATCAGTGGTTCCTCGCACAGCCTTTCCCTTAGCTCGACCATTTAAAAACGCATCGATTTTATCTTGTTTCCGTGAAGAAACCATCACTTGATAACCATGTTCTACCATATTAAGTGCTAAGTTTTCTCCCATGACCGCAATACCAATCAATGCCA
>PWKX01000198.1 GCA_003559585.1 Mollicutes bacterium
AACCATAAACCACGTAAACCAAATCTTCTGATTCAGCTTTATCGATCACATACGATAATGCTTTTGGTGTTAAATTTTGTGTTTTTAAGCATGCATCGGTATGAATGTCATAGATAAGGCCCCCGTTGTTACAAGCAACGTAATGATCAGCGCCAATCATATTTGCAAATGGTTTGGCCATTTCGTAATTACGACCCGTAGCCACCGCAATTTTAACACCTTGATTTTTTAAATCAAGCACCGCCTTAATCGTGCGCTTATCTAACGTTTTATCATCTTGCAATAAGGTTTGATCTAAATCAAACACTGCCATTTTTATCATGATTATCACACTCGTTAAAAAACACTTCCGGAAGAAGTGTTTTTTATCCTTTATTTTGTTTGGAGGTTATCAACAAGGAAATCAATGGTTTTTCTAAAAACCACTTCTTGTTTAACCGCTTCAGGATTGACTTGACTTCTGAGCTGTTCCATTTCCATGTTATGTTGTTGTGCCAACTCTTCGTATTTGTTTTCAATTTCATCTTCAGATGCTTCGATGCCTTCTTCTTTACTGATGGCTTCAATCGTTAAATTGTAACGGATTGATTTTTCAGCATCTTGCATGAGTTTGGCTTCAAATTTTTCTTTATCCATTCCTGTTAATTGTAAATAAGTATCAAAATCTAAACCGTATTGTTGGGCTTGTTGCTTGGTGTTATCCATCATACGATTTTTTTCTTCTACAATCATTTCCTCAGGTAATGTCATGGTAGCGTTATTAGCCGCTTGATCAACCGCAAAGTCAATCGCTTTGTTTTTGTTGGCTTCTTCTTTTTGTTGTTCTAAGGTTTGACGCGTATCGGCTTTTAATGCTTCAACGGTTTCAATGTTTTCTTTGTCTAAGTCTTTCACAAAGTCATCAGTTAACTCAGGCACTTCTTTAACTTTGATTTCATGAAGTTTAACTTTAAACACCGCGTCTTTTCCTTTAAGGTTTTCCGCTTGGTAATCTTCTGGGAAGGTAACCTCAACGTCTTTTTCATCACCAGCTTTTAAGCCGATCATTTTCTCTTCAAAACCAGGAATGAATTGACCACTGCCAATTTCTAATTCATGGTTTTCTGCTTTTCCACCTTCGAACGGTTCGCCGTCGACGAATCCTTCAAAGTCAAAGACCGCTGTGTCGCCTGTTTCTAAAGCGCCGTCTTCTTTTACAATCAGTTCAGCGTTTTGTTCTTGCAGTTTCTTGATTTCCGCTGCAACTTCTTCATCGGTAACCTCATTTGATGGTGTTTCAAATTCAAGGTTTTTGTATTCACCTAGTTCAATGTCCGGTTTTACCGCAACAGTTGCCTCATAAGTGAAGTCTTGACCTTTTTGAACATTTTGTACATCAAGGTCGATTTTCGGTTGTGAGACCACCTGTAATTCATGTTCCATGATGGCCTGTGTGTAGGTTTCTTGCAAACAGTAGTTTAAAGCTTCTTCGTATAAACTTTCAACACCTTTGTTTTGCTCATAAACCTTACGGGTTACTTTTCCTTTTCTAAATCCTTTGATTTCCACGTCATCTTTAATTTTATCAAACGCGTGATCAAGGCCTTTTTCAAATGTTTCTGCGTCAACATCAATGGTGAGTTTGACACGTGCATCTGATAACGTTTCTAGTTTAGCCATAGTATAAAAATACCTCCTAAATTTAATCCTTGTTAATTATAACACATTGATAATGTTTGTAAACTATATTACTAAAAGAAAGCCATTAGTCTTTTAAACTGTTCATGATTGCCAGTAATTCACGGTTTTGAATCGTTTTAACAAACGGATCATCGTGATCTTCGTTGCTTAAAAGGCTAAGGGCGGTTTCTAAGGGTTGAAATGTCACTGACATCTTTAAATCAAGTTCTTCTTTTGTTAATTGAAGTGCGGTTGGGGTTTTATTGACTTTACAAAAGAAATAATGATGTTCATAGCGCATCTCAGGGAAAAACTCTTTAATGATGCAGCGTTTTTCATAATGTGTGACATCATAGCCTGTTTCTTCTTTAACCTCACGCACAAGTGCCGCTTCAGCGGTCTCGTTTGACTCTAATTGACCACCGGGCAAGGTATGCATGTTTTTGTTTTTCAAATAACACAAGCACAGTTGATCATCGATGAAAAAGATTGCTCTAGCGCCTTGTTGCTGTGGTAAGTGTTCAAAGTCACTCGGCGCTAAATCATCGGCGATAACTTCAATGACGACTGGGTTATTGTTTGACATCAATTAACACCGGAATCACAATGGGTTTTCTGGATGTGGTTTTAAATAAGTGTTTAGAAATATCTTCGCGTAAACGTTCTTTAAACAAACGCCAATCGACATATTTCCGTTGCATGATCTCAGCTGATACATCATCAAAAATACCAATCACTTCTTTAATCAACTCTTCGCTGTCTTTCATATAAACAAACCCACGTGAAATGATTTCAGGTTGATCGACGATTTTTTTGCGTTTTGCATCGATATGACCAATGACTAACATCACACCATCTTGTGATAAAATTTCGCGGTCTTTTAAGACCACATCGCTCAAATCACTATCTAAAATGCCATCCACCAACACATCACCGTGTTTAATACGGTCTGTTTGTTTGGTTAACTGTCCACCTTTAAAACGTAGGACTTCGCCATTATCTAGTAGATGGATGTTGCGGTCTTGATAACCCATTTGTTTACCGATTTTTTTCATGGCATAAAAATGACGGTATTCACCAATCACAGGAACAAAGTGTTCAGGGTTTAAAATGTTAAGCATCAGTTTCACATCTTCACTGTTAGCATGTGAAGGCAACAACATTTTTTTATCGATGTTCAATAAATTAATATCATGACGGTATAACACATCTAAGGTCCGTGCCGCGATTTTTTCAGTCCCTGGCACAGGTGGGGTCATGAGGATTACCTTGTCATCTTGATTTAAATGAATCAAACGGTCTTGTTTTTTCACCATGCGTTGTAGCATATAAAACGGTTCATGGCGTTCACCTGTCACTAAAACCAAGGTGTTTTCTAAGGTGTTTTGGTTGTTTTCATCAATAAACTTAAGTTTACGTAGTTTGTGTTCAGGTATTTTTAAAACATCAAGATTTAAAGCAATGTCTACCATCCGTTGTGCTTTTCGGCCAATGATGGCGATATCGCGGTCGTATTTTAACGCGAGATTAATCACTTTTTGAATTCTAAAAATATCGGTAGAAAAAGTACTCACAACCATCCGGCGACCCTTCGCCTTTAAAAAGGCTTGGTCTAAAATATGGTTAAGCGATTTTGATGTTTGACTTTGTTGACCGTGTTCAGCGCCTAAAGACTCACTTAAAAAGGCCAATACTTTCTTTTGGGCAATATTGGCTAAGCGTTCAAACGATGTTTTATAAGCCGCCTCAACGTTTTGATCAAACGTGTAATCAGGGCTATAAACGATCATGCCGTCTTCTGTGTCAAAGGCCATTCCAATCGATTCTGGGATAGAGTGGGTGGTTTGGTAAAATGACACGGTGACGTTGTTAAACGCAAACACCGAATCTTTGGTGATGGTGTTTAAGGTGTAATCTTCTGGTTTCATGTTGTTTTCTTGTAAGGAATCTTTCAATAACGCTAAGGTAAAATAGGTGCCGTATACGGGCACAGAGAATTCTTTTAATACTTTGGGCATGGCACCGATATGGTCTTCATGTCCATGGGATAAAAAGATCCCTTTGATGCGGCTTTGATTGCGTGTTAAGTATGAAAAATCTGGTAACACCGCATCCACACCATACAGTTCGTCTGTTGGGTATTTTAATCCGGCGTCTAAAATGTAGATGGCATTGTCTATTTCTAAGACAAACATGTTTTTACCATCTTCACCAAGACCGCCTAAAGCAAAAAAATCTATTTGGCTCATGGGTAACCCTCCTAAGCTTCTTTAACTAAATTATTATAACATAAGCAAGACTATAATATAACACACTGGACAGGATTCCACAAAATATACGGTGAATTCTTGGCAAATATGATAAACTATATTTGGTGGTGATACAATGATTAATTATCCTACGAAAAAAGCACGGCCAGTCAATGCGCAACCAACCAAAAGTCATAAAAACCGTGGTGTGCGTCTTGAAAAGCTGATCAATGACACAAATGCATACTATTTAGCGCAAAACATTGCGGTCATTCATAAAAAACCTGTGCCTGTTCAAATTGTAAACGTGGCTTACCCACGTCGCTCACTGGCACAAATCAAAGAAGCGTATTATAAAACACCCTCAACCACCGATTATAACGGACTTTATCAAGGTCAGTACATCGATTTTGATGTTAAAGAAACAAAGTCTAACACATCGTTTCCTTTAAAAAACATTCACCAACATCAAATAGACCATTTAAAAGCGGTCCATGAACATGGTGGTTTAGCGTTTATCATTATTTATGTTTATCGGTTTGATCAAGCGTTTTTACTGCCTTATCCATCGATTGACATCTTTTTAAAAAGGGCTAAAACTGGACGAAAATCAATGACGTTAGATGAAATTAAAACCCACGGTTTTGTCATTCAAGAAGGCTTTAGACCGCGTTTAGATTATTTAAAAGCATTAGATACTTGGCAAGCTTCTTTTAAAAACTCAGCGTAAGCTGGGTTTTTTATTGGTTATTAATCCAATTTTTTAACCGTGCTTTATAATCTGCGGACGTTTTATCTTTCATACGATATAACGCTTGGTCCGCTTCTTTAAAGACCGTTTCAAATTTCATTTCGGCGTGTTCTCTTACTTTATGTCCAATCGCAATAGAAATTTCTTTTAATGGATCATCATCTTGACACTGGTTGAGGATCGCATTTTCTAACGATGATAAGATTTGTTCATCGGCTTCTTTAACGATGATCATAAACTCATCCCCACCAGAGCGGATTAACCAATGTTCATCATCGGTGGTGGCGATCATTTTATCGACAAACCGTTTGATAAGTTCATCGCCTTTTCGGTGCCCAAAGTGATCGTTAAAAAACTTTAAACCGTTGATATCTAAAATGATCACCCCAAAGGATGGGTATTCATTTTCTAACAGCTCAATTGAGTTTTCTAAAAAGTTACGGTTGTAAATGCCTGTCATGACATCATAGTTTTTGGTTGTCTCTAACTCGGCAATCAATTGCACAAACTTTGTTTCATCATAAAACAAATACAAGTGACCCTCTACATCAAAACGGTCTAGTTTAAGTGTTTTACGTACTGTATAGTAATACGGTTTATTTTGGTGTTTATCATCGACAGCATCGATGTCTTCATACAAAATCACCTGTGCATTTAAGACGCGCATCGCGGCTTGAATGTGTCTGGTTTCAAGAATATCATAATCGTCTTTTAACGGTTTTGAAGCGTCAATGATGGTGCCGTTGTTGTCGGTTAAAATATAAACTTCTCGCATGCTATCAAGCACGTCTTTACGTCCTTGTTGGAGTAACGCGTAGTAAAAATCACGGCGGTAAATAAAGTGATATAACCCGAACGTGAAAATCACAACACTAAAATACGTTGGATCGATGTAAAAGGCAAAGATATATACATGAATCACGTTTAACAATAAAGCGATTAAAATGGTTAGCGTAAAAAAGATAAACGGCAACTTGTATTCTTGTTTATAAGGAATATTACGGTAATAAATTAAAAACTTGATGACACTGTATAAAACTAAAACATAGCTGATCAGCATATGAACGATGAATAAAGGCGCCGCGTAAGAATCCATCAGTTGTGATTGGCTGGTGACTTCCGCTGAGGTAAACGGCAACATCAAACGGTGCAAGTCGTTAGAAAAGGTGATGGATAAGTGGATGAGAAAAACGATCACCACAACAGGGTGTAACCATTTGGGCGCGGCTTGTTTGGTGTAGGCATAGATTGTTTTTAATAAATAATAGGTTAATAAAAAAATCATTGGATACACCATTAAATGTAAGTAATAAGCGATGACCAAATCAGAGATTAAATACTTGATTAACATGTTTAAACTCCACACGAAAACAAGCGTCATCATCACGCTTAAGTGTTGGAATCGATGGTTCTGTTTTTGACGGTATAGCTCAACGACAGGCACTAAAGACAACATCGCCGCTAACACCATCATCACCACTTGAAAATCACGCATACAAATTCCTACTTTTCAGGTTTAATAAAAACCATTGTTTTGGTATTAGACATGGATGATTGGTAACGATAACCATCGATGTTAAACGTTTGTAATGCTTGTGGATTATCCGCTTTTTTAAGCGCGATTTGATGGACAAATTTTCCCCGCATTTTTTTGTTTTCCATCGCGTGTGAAGTGAGTTTACCTTGTTTTTCCTTTTTAAAAACGATGTCGATCATCGTCACATCTGCTTGATCGATGGCATCGCTATATTCTTTAGAGGCTAAGTTGATGATGGTTTCTCCTTGAAGATAGGCGCTGAGTGAAGCTTTCCAAATATCTTTTAGAAACACACCGTCTTTTTTTACACCCATCGGCAACCGGTAGTGGCCAATGACGTCAGTGGGTCTAACTAAACCATAAAGCCCACTCATAATCAATAGATGATCGTTTAAAAAAGCCTGCGCCGCTTCATCTAAAGATTGAGCATCTAGGTGTTTAAATTGATGCCCGGTGTAAGCGTGTAACGCGTGATGGGCTTCGTGAAAGTTTTGAAACCGCTCATAATTGGCTTTGGCAATCGTTTCATTGACAGAAAAGAGCTGTTGTAAATCTTGGATGGATTGTGATGTCAACCATGACAACAAGTTTTGTGTGATATGGGTAAAAAGAGGCCGCGTTGTGCCCGTGGTTGCTGTTTTAGTCATGGTTTTAGATGGGGCAATGATGATTTTCATGCGTCATCCTCACCTTTAAACAGGGATATATAAGCTTCATAGCCTTCTTTTTTTAAATCATCAACGGCAATAAACTTGAGTGCTGCAGAATTAATACAATAACGCAGGCCGCCTGATGCTTTAGGGCCATCATCAAACACATGTCCTAGATGGGCTTGATCATCAGGGGTTCTTACCTCTGTGCGTCGCATACCAAAAGAGGTGTCAAACACTTCTTTTAATGGTTGAACCGGTTTTGTGAAAGACGGCCACCCACAACCAGCATCATACTGTTCATTGGTTGTAAATACAACCTTTTTAGATACCACATCCACATAAATACCTGCTTTATCGTTTTGATAATAGGCATTATCAAATGGGGGTTCAGTCCCTTTTTCTTGTGTGATGTGAAATTGTAGTGGCGTTAAGGTTTCTTTTAACTTGCGCTTATCTTTAGCCATGAGAACCACCTCTTATACATAGTTTAACACGTCAGGTAAAATGGGTGGTGTAAATCACGCTTGATTGTTAGTGAATATCGATGTCATCATCATCTTGAAAGTCAAACGTTTTGCTAAAAGCTTGCCGACCTTTATGCACAAACCGCATCGTTTTTTGTGGGAATAATAAGGTGTTTAAGAT
>PWKX01000155.1 GCA_003559585.1 Mollicutes bacterium
CCTCAGATGAGTTAATCACCAACAGTGATAAAGCGATGTATCACGCAAAAAAATCAGGTAAAAACATGGTTAGATCATATGAGGATTTAAACCAATAACCAACAACATCATAAAGAGGTGACATCATGAAACATATGAAATCTCGCAAGACAACCATCATTGCTTTGCTATTAATGCTTGTTTTTATGGCTGTTTTTGTGTATGCTATGCATGGATATATCGTCCATGAATATCCATTATTTTTCACCGCCATATCAAGTTTGCTTGGCGCGATTGGCATGTTATTTTTGTTGATTAGCCAACGCTTGAAACAAGATTAAAACACATCAACATGTACGAGGAGGATTATAATGACATATAAAGCTTGTAACACCATTGAACCAGACCAACTGATGCAGTTATATGATAGCTGTGGTTGGATTAATTACACCAACAAACCTGACGTCATGGCCAATATCATTCCCCGTTCACTATATAGCTACGCGGCCTTTGATGGTGATAAACTTGTAGGGTTAATTAGAGTGGTGGGTGATGGGGTTTCAATTATTTATGTTCAAGATATTTTGGTGACCCCAACCCATCAAAGACAAGGCATAGGCACACACTTATTAAAACATGTCTTAAAACGGTACCAACAGGTTAGACAAATCCTTTTAATCACAGAGGACACTGAGAAAACCAAAGCCTTTTACCGTTCGCTTGGCATGAAGACCTTAAAAGAAACACACGCATTAGGTTTTATAAAATACAACATGTAAAACAGCGATATAAACGCTGTTTTTTTATGATGCTACCAACGATAGCATGCATTTTTTAATAAAACTATGTATGATATAAAGTGAAGGAGAGGATAAAAATGACCTTTAGTGAAAAGTTAAAAGCTTACCGTAAAACCCATGACTTAACGCAAGAAGATTTAGCTAAAACATGTCACGTGTCAAGACAAACCATCACAAAATGGGAAACCACAGACGCTAAACCAGACACTGAAACACTAAAACAACTTTCAGTTTTAATGTCGATGAATATAGATGATTTACTTGATAGTTCACTCAAGTATAACCCAAGCTTATTGACCGTTTTTACATCCATTAAAACATTGATCATCTTAAACATCATGATGAGTGTGATCACCTTAATCATCACCATTTTCTTTAACATAGACTGGTTACATTTCTTAACTGTACCTGTGACCATTGCTTTGTTGATCACCCCGCTAACAAGCCTTTATTTATACGCTTATCACACAGGGAATGTCAAACTTCTCACCAACCACAAACCAGATAAACACTATGACATTTTAACCTTTAAAGCGATGATAATAACGACCCTTTTTCAATTGCTTTTACTGTCACTAAGTTTGAATATGCTTTATGTACTCAATCTATTTGAATCACACTTTCAAAATCACACCTACAATTTAGGTTTGCTCGCTGCTTATTTTTTCGGCTTAACCTTGATTGCGATCATCACACCAAAACGATTTAACCTGATAAACACTAAAAAAAGACCATATTGAATGATCTTTTTTAAGCTTTAATTAAAGCCTTTGGGTGATGGCCTATTAAATCAGTTCTGCCAGCTTTTTGTAGCGCTTTTAAAACGAGGGCTTTATTTTTAGGGTTTTTATACTGCATTAAAGCCCGTTGCATCGCTTTTTCTTGTTTAGATTTAGGCACGTAAACCACCTCACCTGTCAATGGGTTTTTCCCGGTATAAAACATACACGTAGAAGCGGTAGAAGGTGTCGGATAAAAATCTTGGACTTGTTCAGGTTGTTGCTTGTTTTGATGTAGGTACTCTGCTAATTTTATGGCGCTTTTTAATGTTGAACCAGGATGAGAAGACATTAAGTAAGGCACTAAAAATTGTTTTTTATTGGCTTGTTTATTCAAGGCTTTAAACTGTTTGACAAACGCATCATAGGTATGCATTTTTGGTTTATTCATTTGTTTTAAGACGTGGTCATCAATGTGTTCAGGGGCGACTTTTAATTGACCAGAGACATGGTGTTCAACGAGTTCTTTAAAAAAGGTTTGGTCCCGGTCTGCCAGCATATAATCATAGCGTAACCCTGAGCGTACAAATACTTTTTTAACCCCGTGTAAGTTTCTTAAAGCTCTTAGGATGTTGAGATAATCTTGATGATTAACATCGAGTTGCGCGCATGGTTCATAACCGATGCAGTCTTGGTGGGTACATGCGCCGTGTTTGATTTGTTTGGCGCATGCTTTTTGATAAAAGTTAGCAGTTGGGCCACCAACATCATGGATATAGCCTTTAAAGTCAGGGTCTTCAATGATGGCCTGTGCTTCTTTCAGTAATGATGCTTGTGAGCGGCTTTGAATGATCCGTCCTTGATGATGGGTTAGGGCACAAAAATGACACCCTCCAAAACAACCGCGGTTTGAAATCAAACTGAATTTTACCTCTTGTAAAGCGGGAATGACTTCGGTGTAGGTTGGATGGGCTTCCCGGGTAAATGGTAAATCATAGACATCGTCTAATTGTGCTTGGCTTAAGGGAAGTGCGGGTGGGTTTTGAATGACGGTTTGTCTTTGATAAGCTTCGATGAGTGGTTTGGCTGTCATGGCGTCACTGTGTTTGTGTTGTTGTTTAAAGCTTTCGTTGTAAGCGTCTTTAGAATCTAATAACGTGTCATAATCAGGCAGGCACACCCCATCACTAGGCAAAAGGGCTTGGTCTTTGGTTTTCCATACCGTGCCTCTTATATAGATTAAATCTTTAATATCAAGACCAGCTTTTAGCGCATCAGCCACTTCAATCATGGTGCTCTCAGCCATCCCGTAGATTAACAAATCAGCCGCTGAATCGAGTAAAATAGACCGTCTGATGGCGTGATCCCAATAATCATAGTGCGCCAGTCTTCTAAGCGAGGCTTCAATGCCGCCGATGATGATTGGTGTCTCACCGTAGATCTGACGGATGATTTTTGAATATCTGATGGTGGCACGATCAGGCCTCTGATCGTTTTTACCACCTGGGGTGTAGGCATCTTGTGAGCGTCTTTTTTTATTTACGGTGTAATGATTAACCATTGAATCGATGTTGCCGCTTGTGATTAAAAAGGCGTGTTTAGGCGTGCCAAGGGTTTTAAACGATTCAGGGTTGTTAACATCTGGTTGGGCGATGATGGCCACGTGGTAGCCAAAACGCTCAAGCGTTCTAGCGATTAAGGCCGCACCAAAAGAAGGGTGATCGATGTAAGCATCACCTGTGATTAAAATAAAATCAGCTTGTTCAAAGCCTTGTGCTTGCATGTCAGTTTTTGACATCGGTATCCATGTTTTATTCAATATTATCACCGCCGCTATTATACCATACTTTAACATGAACCAAGCCACTCACTTTTTTAAACATTTTGATGTACCCCACTGTTTTTGTGCGGTATGACACACAAAAAGTTGACACAAAACAGCTTATTTGTGGTATGATTTAAGTGATTAAATATGAAGGTGGTGGGTTTATGTTCAGTGCCTCAACGTACAACTTGTTTGGTGACATCACATTAACGGTTCACTTGCTGTATGTTTCCTTTGTTGTTTTTGCGCAAATATACATCATCATCGGATGGTTTAAACATTGGCCATTGGTTAGAAACTTCATCTTTAGAATGATTCATTTAGGCATGATTGTGGTCGTGACTATTCAAGAATTGCTTGGCGTTGAGTGTCCTTTAACCACATTAGAAAACCATTTTAGAAGACAAGCTGGAATGTCTGTGGATGAACAAACAACCTTTATCATGCGGCTTGTGTTTTCTGTGGTGTTTATTGATATTCCGCGTTGGGTGTTTTCCTTTGTCTATATTGGCTTTGGCGCGGTTGTGATCTTAACGTTGATTTATTTACCACCGATTTATAAAACAAGAAAATCAAACACCCCGCCTTTACAAAATTCATGACAACTGCCATTTAGGCAGTTTTTTTTGTATACGCTTTCCCTTTTTTCATTAAATCGTTATAATATGGTTATACGAAAAAAAGAAAGTAGGCTTTTCATGATTGATTTAAGAAGTGATACGGTCACCAAACCAACCCAAGCCATGTTGAAGGCGATGATGCAAGCTGAACTTGGTGATGATGTCTATGAAGATGACCCAACGGTCAAACAATTAGAGGACACTGCCGCTAAGATATTAAACAAAGACGCGGCCCTTTTTGTGCCCAGTGGGACAATGGGCAATCAAATAGCCATCATGGCACATACCAAGCGTGGTGATGAAATCATCTTAGGTCAACACGCACATATAAAAACCTACGAAGTTGGTGGCGCTGCGGTATTAAGTGGCGTTAACTTTCATGTCGTGGATGATCATACAGGCATGCTTGATGTTGAAAGCTTAAAAGCAGGCATTCGCGGCGATGACATTCATTTTCCTGATACGGGCTTGATTTTAAGCGAAGTGGCCCATGGTTCAGGAAAAATAGGATCACTAAAACAGTTAAAAGCCATTGGTGAGGTGGCTAAAAACCATGACATCCCACATCATATTGATGGGGCACGTTTGTTTAACGCCGCGGTGGCTTTAAACACAGAAGCAAGCACGTTAAGTGCGCAAGCTGATAGTGTGATGGTGTGCTTATCAAAAGGCTTAGCTAGTCCAGTGGGTAGTTTGCTTGTTGGTGAGAAAGCCTTCATTAAAAAAGCGCGCAAATACCGTAAAATGTTAGGTGGTGGCATGCGGCAAGTCGGTGTTCTAGCCGCCGCAGGGCTTATCTCACTCAATGAAATGAGACACCGTTTAAGTCATGATCATGCCAAAGCGCAAACCTTTGCTAACGCAATAAAAAAGGTTGAGGGGTTTGCTGTAAAAGAGGCGCAACTAAACATCAACATGGTGTTTGTCACAACCACGCATGATGTGGCTGATTTAACCGCTTATTTAGCCCAACATGGTATTTTAATTGGCGCACCTAAAAAAGACTTGATTCGTTTTGCTTTTCATCATGATGTTTTAGATGAAGATCTTGAAAAGATCATGCGTCATATCAAAACGTTTGTTTCATTAAAAAGTGCCAAGTGACGCACTTTTTAACAAATAAGTTTATAGGTTTTGTTGCTCAATTATTTTAGTGTTGATAAACGCAAGAAGAAAGTAGATAGGTGATTATATGAAAATTTTAAGGTTTGTTTTAGGTTTTATTTTATTGCTGGTGATTGGGTTGTTTGTCGTCTCAATCTTACCAAAAACTGACGGCTATGAAGGCGATAATCCTTTTAGAGCTGATGGATTGCCGCATATCATCGCACATGCTGGTGGGAATATGGAGTTTCCAGATAACACATTAGAAGCGATGTATAATGCCTATAGTGTTGATCCGCAGGTGATTTTAGAGATGGATGTGGCCCTCACAAAAGACGACGTGGTGGTTTTAACGCATGATACCACCTTTGATCGTAAAACGAGTTTACAAAACGCCCCTGTTCATGAGATCAATTATGCCGATTTAATGGCTGATGAGATTCATTTTGGGTATGAAAATGAGATTGATGGGCCCAACGGGTTTAACACCTCAGGGACGTTAATCGATTATGAAACCTATGATGGACGCACAGTAACCCCGTTAGACGTTGATTACCCTGAGGGGGTTGAAGCGCGTCACGACAGTGTTTTTTTAGCCACGACTTTAGAAGAGGTTATTAAGGCGTTTCCTGATTCTTACATGGTTGTTGAGCTTAAACAAAGCGGTGCTTTAGGAGAACGGTTATTAGACGCTGTGCTTGAGCTGTTTGATGAGCTTGATGATGCGTATCAAGTGTATGAACGGGTGAATATCGCAAGTTTTCATCTTGATATGTATAACCGCTACTTAGAATTAAAAAGCGATGCTTACCCTCAACTGTTGTTTTCACCACAAGAAAGTGCGATTCGTCAATTTTATGTGATGCACTTACTCAGAGCCAATACATTTTTTAGAGCCCCGGTGAGTTCTTTTCAAGTGCCGATGGGAGAAGGTAACATCAATTTAGCCACAGAACGCTTTATTGAAGCGGCCCATCAACATAACATCGCGATTCATTATTGGACGATTAATGACGCTGATGATATGCGCCGCCTCATTGAGATTGGTGCTGATGGCATCTTAACGGACCGTCCGACGTTGTTAAAAGAGATTTTATCTGAATATGAGTAGTTGAATCAAAGCGTTAAACATACTATAATGGCCTAGAAGTCCATATACATTTTGAAGTAGAAAGGAAGTCACGTATGCCAAAAGAAACCATGATTGAAAAATATGCAGCCTTAGCCGTCAATATCGGCGCAAATGTGCAAAAAAACCAACCAGTGGTGATTAGAGGCACCACCGAAACCAAAGCCTTAATTAGAGCTTTAAGCAAACAAGCCTATGAAGCGGGTGCGAAAAAAGTTCACGTTCAATGGAGCGATGATTATGTCTCGCGTCAAGGCTTAGAATACCAAAGCATTGAAACCTTAGAAGATGTGCCTGAATGGGTCATCAAACAAACCGAGCATTTCATTGAAGAAGGGGCCTGTTTCATCAGTGTGACCTCACCCATTCCTGGGTTAAACAAAGGCATTGATCCTGAGAAGATGCAAAAAGCTAGTTTAGCTAGAATGAAAAAATTAGGCTTTTTCCAAACCCATATGATGGGCAATAAAGCCCAGTGGACCATCGTTGGCGCCCCAAACGCTGTTTGGGCTAAGAAAGTTTTCCCTACCAAAGAAAAAGAAGCAGCCGTTGAAGCTTTGTGGGATGCGATTTTTAAAGCTTGTCGTGTCACTGAAACCAATGACCCAGTTGCGGCTTGGCAAGAACACAACGAGACCTTATCTAAACACAACACCATTTTAAACGATTATCAATTTGATAAATTGCATTTCAAAAACACACTCGGCACCGACATCACCATTAAACTCGTTGAAAACCATGTGTGGGCTGGCGGGAATGAACACACCACACAAGGCACTGAGTTCAACCCCAATATCCCCACAGAAGAAACCTTCACCATGCCCCATAAAACCGGCACCAATGGTAAAGTCGTCGCCACCAAACCACTTAATTATCAAGGCAACTTGATCGAAGACTTTTGGTTAGAATTTAAAGACGGTGAAGTCATTGATTATGATGCGAAAAGCGAAAAAGACACGTTGAAAAACTTACTTGAGTTTGATGAAGGGTCACGTTACTTAGGTGAAATTGCGCTTATTTCTCACGATTCACCCATTTCAAACAGCGGTATTTTATTTTTTAACACGTTGTTTGATGAAAACGCCTCTTGTCATATGGCCTTAGGCCGTGCTTACCCAATGAATGTTAAAGGTGGCACATCGATGGATGAAGATGCGCTTAAAAAATTAGGCTATAACCATTCGATGGCCCACAGTGATTTCATGTTTGGTAGCGCTGATTTACAAGTTACTGGCATCACTAAAACTGGCGAAGAAGTCGTCATCTTTAAAGATGGTAATTTCGTCATTTAACCTTAACCCCTTAGACTATGA
>PWKX01000126.1 GCA_003559585.1 Mollicutes bacterium
CCTAAAAAAGTTAACACGCCTAAACCGATAAAAAAGTAGGTGGTTAAGACCCCAAGTATGTAAGAAAAGGAGACAATCATGAGCATTTTTTTCGATTTTAAAAACGATAAAATAGAAATAAACATCAACAACATCGCAATGGCACAAGGGTTAATCCCATCTAATAAACCAGCGATGATCACCACCGATAAACCTTGCCAGCCTTGTAAAAAATCAACATCAGGATCAACGAGGTCTTTAAACGGTGTATTGGCGCTAGTTTGAATGTCGCCGTCTTCATAAGCGGCGATGATGGTTGCGGCGGTTTGATAATAATCTTGACCGGCAAAGATCAGTGGGTAAGTACCACTAACATCATAGGTTTCAATGAAGGAAAGAAAGGTATAATAATTAATGGTGTCGCTTCTTGAGACTCGTATCTCGGCTACGTGATAACCATCATCTCTTAGTTTTTCGATGATTTCGGCTTCATCAACCAATAAACAATCGGTACATTGTGGGTCATAAAAATAAATGATGTCATGGTCCATGATATCATCTGGTGTTTCTGTTTGTGCGGTTATAGAAGGTGTTGACAATATTAAGATAAGGCTTGCGACGATTAGACAAACCTTAGAAAACGTTACATTCATGTTATCACCTCGGTTGGCTTGCCATTTTATTATAGGGCGGTTTAATTCGCTTGTCAAACTATATTATATTGGTCATTGTAGGGGTGTTTGTGGTATAATTGAGAAGGTGATAAATATGGATCAAAAAACCATTGAATACGTCTATGATTTGATAGATGATATTAAAGATAGTGAAACGTTTAAAGCATATAAAAAAGCGCAACAAGCTTTAGAATCATCGGTTGAGCTAAGCGCATTAATTGAGTCGTTTCAACAAGCGAAAAGCAAATATGAAGCGGCCAAACAATATGGGACTTACCATCCTGATTTAAACACATATAAATCACAGTTAAGTGATTGTAAAACGAAGCTTTACACACATCCTTTATATCAAGATTTTAAAGCTTGTGAAAAAACACTCAATGCATGGTTAGATGACATGGCTATCACACTAGCTAAAACGGTGTCGCCTAACATCACTGTGGATGTCTCACATCCTTTTCATGCGCAAGGAGGGCAAAAGACATGCAAGAAAGAATCGCATTAATCGTTTACTTTAAAAATTTAAAAGTCTTAAAGCGGATCAAACGCCTAGGTCATGTGAGCTATTTTCATAAAAAACGTAAGTACGCAATCCTTTATGTGAACGCCAGTGAACAAGCTGACATCACAAAGACACTTGAATCATTAAGACATGTCCGTAGAGTTGATGTTTCTAAGCTTGATGACTCAGCTTATCAACTGCATGTTGAGGCGTTTTCTAAACCAGATGAAAGCCCTGATTCATGATTTTTAAGATGTTAAGTAAAAACACTTGACAACCGTGTTTTACTTTGGTAAACTTGACAACGAAATCAATGAAGGAGGAATCACTATGGCAGTTAAATTACGTCTACAAAGATTTGGTACTGTTAAACGCCCGTTTTACCGTTTGGTTGCAGCAGACAGCAAGTTCAAACGCGATGGTCGTTATTTAGAAATAATCGGAACGTATGATCCGCGTCAAAACCCTTCGGTTGTTCAAATCGAAGAAGATCGTGCGCTTGAATGGTTGAAAAAAGGTGCACAACCAACCACGACTGTAAAAAACATTTTACGTGAACAAGGTGTTCTTGCGAAGTATCGTGAAGATAAAAAAGCACAGTAAGGAGCTTTAATTCCATGACTGTTGATTATGAAAAACTAGTTTCTGATTTGGTCAAACCTTTGGTTGTCCACCCAGATGATGTTGAAGTGAAAAAATTATCTGAAGATGATCAGCTTGTGACCGTTCAGGTTCTCGTTCACACCGATGACCTTGGTCGTGTTATTGGAAAGAATGGCCGAATTGCCAACGCAATCCGCACAATCGCTTATGCGAGTGCTTCACGTGCACACAAAAAAATTACCATTAACATCGACGCTTTTTAGATGTGATGGCAACGGTCTCCTATTAATATGGAGACTTTTTTATTCAAATAAATGGAGGTCTCCGTGCAGATGTTATCAGTAGAAGACATTAAAAAAACATTCACATTAAGTAAAAAACAAATGAAAATTGAACGCACAAATGATAAGAAAAAAGTGGCAGTTGATCATTTATCGTTTGAGGCTCGACGCGGCGAAATTTATGGTTTGCTAGGTCCCAATGGTGCGGGGAAGACAACAGCGTTAAGATGTATTTCAACATTGATAAAACCCGATGTGGGAACGATTAAAGTCAATGGTGTTGATACGACACATCACGCCGCAAAAGTTCGTGAAAACATCGCTTTTTTAACCAGTGAGTTAAAACTAGATGATCATTTCACACCGAATTACTTATTTCGGTATTTTTCTGCGTTGCACAACGTAGAGGAACAAACGATGTTAGAACGTAAAAAGATGCTGTTTAACCGCTTCGGTATTGATCAATTTCAAGAAGTGAAGATTGCTGATTTATCAACAGGTATGAAACAAAAAATCTCTATTGCGATTGCGCTGGTTCATGATCCTGATTTTATCATATTTGATGAACCGACCAACGGATTAGATATTTTAACGGCTAAAACGGTGATCGATTACTTATTAGAGATGCGCGATGCTGGAAAAGGCATCATCATCTCTACGCATATTTTAAGTGTGGTTGAGAAATTATGTGACCGTGTTGGCATCATCATTGATGGGGCTTTAAAAGCGGAAGGAACGATTGATGCCGTGTGTCAAACGCATAACCACGACACATTAGAAGACGTCTTTTTTGCGTTAATGCAAGATGCAAAGGGTGATGAACATGCGTAATATATGGACGGTGTTTAAAAAAGAAATTTACCGTGTCTTTAGCGATCGTAGACTTATTTTAACGTTATTTATCATGCCTGGTTTAGCGATTTTCTTAATATATTCTTTAATGGGCAATATCATCGGTGCTCAAGAGACACAAGTTAGCGAATACGAAGCGTTGATTTATACTGAAAATATGCCTGCTGAGATAAAGACGCTGATGGATGAATCAATGCATTATCGTTTATATGATGGTGATGCCTTAGACCAAGCCACAAGCGAACAAAAAGTTTTAGAAGGTGAGTTAGAACTTGTGTTGTTGTTTGATGAAGACTTTACACAAAAAGTCGAGGCTTACCAAACAAACAGCTTACCTGACATTGAGGTCTTTTATAATCAAGCTGAACAACGGTCTTTAAGAGCGTATAATTTATTCAATGGTGTGTTAAATCATTATCATGAGACGACCGTGATTGAACGGTTGAGTGAACCGAGTGATTATCAAGTTTTTGATTTACAAACACAAAACATTATGGATGAACGCGCTTTTGCAGCGCAAGGCTTTGCGATGCTGTTGCCGATGTTGATTGTGATTTTCTTGTTTGCAGGCGCGATGAGTATTGGTCCAGATGCCATCGCAGGTGAAAAAGAACGCGGGACCATTGCGACATTACTAGTTACACCAGTGCAACGTCGTGATATTGCTTTAGGAAAGGTCCTTTCCTTATCGGTTTTAGCGTTGCTATCAGCCCTATCAAGTTTTATCGGCGTTGTGTTATCTTTGCCTAACTTAATGCAAATGGATGATACTATGCCCGATGTGTCGATTTATGGCATGTCAGATTATTTAATTATTTTAGTGTTGCTGATGGTGATGGTGCTGTTCATCGTGGCCATCATCGCGGCGGTAAGTGCTTATGCTAAAACCATTAAAGAAGCATCAATGTTAATCATGCCATTTTACTTCTTGGCCATGATTGTTGGTGTGATGAACTCGTTTGGTGGCGATGTCTCACATGATGTCATCACCCATTTGATACCGATATACGGACCTGTTAATTTACTGAGTGGCATGTTGAGATTTGAGTATCAAACGGTTAATTTTATGGTGACGGTTTTATCGTCACTTGGTTATACTGTGTTGCTGATTGCATTGTTAAATGTGATGTTTAAAAGCGAACGCATGATGTTTCAAAAATAAGAGGTGATTCACTTTGAAATATATTCCCATTGGTACCATCACAAAACCACATGGTTTAAAGGGAAATCTACATGTGAAATCCGATACTGATTTTAAAGAGGCACGTTATAAAATCGGTCAAACGTTGTATCTTCATAAAGCGGGTAAACGGACTAAAGTCACAGTAGAAAACCATTTTGAGAAAAAACCACTCGATGTTTTAAAGTTCGAAGAATTTGATGACATCAGTGCTGTTGAACCTTACCGGGGCGCTACATTAGAAATAGAGGCCTCTAAACGCGGTACACTAGCGGATGATGAGTTTTATTTTGATGACTTAGTTGGCTTAGCGGTATATGTTCGTGATGAGCATAAAGGTGACATTACCGACGTGTTTGAACTCCCACAAGGCGCTGCTTTACGCGTTAAGCTTAAAAACGGTAAAACTAAACTTGTGCCTTTTTTAAAGGTATATGTTGATGCGGTTGATATGGATCAAGGCATTGTGAAGATACATGACATTGAGGGATTATTATGAGAATAGACATTTTAACGTTGTTTCCAAATATGATTGAGCCTGTTCTCAACGAATCAATGATGTGGCGAGCTAAGGCGTATAAATTTGTCAACATCAATGTGATTGATTACCGTGCTTACAGTGAAGATAAACGCAAAACCGTTGATGACACCCCTTATGGTGGTGGCGCGGGGATGGTTTTAAGGGTTGAACCTGTGATTAAAGCATTGCGTGATATTGACGGGCATGAAGATGCTTTGAAAATCTTGATGACGCCACAAGGCATTCCATTTACTCAAACCAGAGCCAAAACCTTATCTAAAAACAAGCATGTCATCATTATGTGCGGTCATTATGAAGGGTATGATGAACGCATTCGTGATTATTTTGATGTGGAAGTCTCGATTGGAGATTATGTTTTAACAAGTGGTGAAGTTGCGGCGCTTGTGGTTGTTGATGCGATGGTAAGACTGATCCCTGGTGTGTTATCCAACGCATCATCCGCCGAAGATGATTCGTTTTCTAATCATTTATTAGAATACCCACAATACACAAGACCAAGAGTGTTTGAAGGCAAAGCCGTGCCTGATATTTTATTAAGTGGACACCATCAAAACATTCAATCATGGCGTTTAGAACAAAGTGAAAGTAGAACAAAGAAACGTCGGCCCGATTTATATCAAAAATACAAAGAATCTAAAGAAAAATAGTTGTATTTATTCATTGGCTATGCTATAATCTATTGCGCTGTTAACCATATTTGTTCCGCTGGAGAATCGCTCTAAGAACAAGTTATCATAAAAAAAGGAGTGATCCCATGTCGAGTCAGAATCTAATCAGCGAAATCACGAATCAATACCTAAAACAAGATTTACCTGCGTTTAGAACAGGTGACCGTGTGCGTGTTTCTGTTAAAATTAAAGAAGGTACGCGTGAACGTATTCAGGTATTTGAAGGCCTTGTGATGAAAAAACAAGGTGGCGGTGTTAGTGAAACATTCACCGTGCGTAAAGTGTCATTTGGTGTCGGTATTGAAAGAACTTTCCCTGTCCATTCTCCAGCCATTGCCAATATTGAAGTTGTGAGAAAAGGTAAAGTTAGAAGAGCCAACCTGAATTACATTCGTGGTAGAAGTGCTAAGAAATCACGCATTAAAGAGCGTCGATAAGTTTAAAAAAGCCTTGAAAAAGGCTTTTTTTATCGACAACTGATAAAGTTACATTTTAAGGTTTGAAAACATTTTCATTAAGTGCTATAATATCTTCAAGGAAGAAGGTGGTTATTCATGAGTAAAGCAACCATTTATGATGTGGCCGGAGCTGCTCGCGTCTCACTAGCGACTGTTTCACGTGCCATTAACAATCCAGAAAAAGTAAAGCCAGAAACAAGAGAACGCGTGTTAAGAGTCATTGAAGAACTTGGGTATAAACCCAATGCTTTTGCTAAAGGGTTAGCCTCAAGAAAATCAACAACCGTTGCGGTTGTTGTGCCTGATATGTCTCGTGCGTCAATCGCAGAGATGATGAACGGTATCGCCGATATCGCTCGTGTGTATAAGTATTCGATCTTGCTTTATATTGTCGATAACGAAGACAACACAGAAGAAGATATCTTAAAAGAAATCGTGGCCGCTCAAGTCGACGGCTTGCTTTATTTGAATGATGAAATTACCGATAAACAACACGACTTACTAAGAACCATCAACAACGAATATCAAATCCCGATTGTCTTAACCAACACACTCTATCCTGATGCGGATGATATTCCAAGTGTGTCGATAGATTATGAAGTGGCTGGTTATGAAATGACCAAAGCACTGATTAATGAAGGACGCCAACATATCTTTATGGTATCAACCGTTCGTAAATATATGGTGAATGACCAAAAAGAACAAGGGTATTTAAGAGCGATGAAAGAAGCGAATCTTGAAGCTAAGATTATGCGCACTAGTGGTCGCATTTCTATCAATACAGAGCACTTTAATGAGTATTTTAAAAATCACAAAGTTGACGGTGTGGTTGCGGTGCGTGATTCGATTGCGGTATCGTTTATTAATGTTGCCCGCGCTAATCATGTAAAAATACCTGAAGACATCAGTGTGGCTGGCTTCCAGAATACGAAATACGCATCATTATCTAGACCGAATTTAACGTGTGTTGATGTGCCGATTTATGATATTGGTGCTGTCTCTATGCGCGTGTTAACCAAACTGATGAACCAAGAAACAGTAGAAGATAGAACGGTTAAACTCGATCACGATATCATCTACCGTGCATCAACCCTTAAAAACGAAGAATAAGACGCGTTTAAAGACAAGGCATTCAAGAGACCTGGTGGGGCTGTGAACCAGGATGCATACTTTAAACATACACTTAGGAGTTGCCATTACTAAATAATGGACGGTTGCCCCGTTATCGCTATGAAGCGTTAGTTTATAACTAAAAACAAGGTGGTACCGCGGGCGTTAGCTCGTCCTTTTAAGGGCCACCTTTTTGTTTATTAATAGGAGGAAAATGATGAATTTAATTGAGGATTTAACGTATAGAGAACTGTTATACGCTTTAACCGATGATGAACTTGCGAAGGTGTTAAATGAAACATCTATGACGTTTTACTTGGGGGTAGACCCAACAGGCGATTCCCTACATGTAGGGCATTTGCTGGCTTACTTGGTCGCTAAACGTTTGGTAGCTTATGGGCATCAACCGATTTTACTCATCGGCGGGGCGACGGGTTTAATTGGCGACCCCAGTGGTAAAAGCGCTGAGAGAAATTTATTAACCTTAGAAGAAACCCAATCTAACGTGCGTGCCTTAAAAAAACAAATTGAAACCCTTTTACCAAG
>PWKX01000044.1 GCA_003559585.1 Mollicutes bacterium
GAACATTGTGTTCACCTCAATATTGTGTCTTGATCATCAAGCTTTTTGTTGCTGTGGATGTTAAAGATACGTTCATTGTAGCATTGATGGCTTTAAACATCACCCACAGCTTTATAAAGCATGGCATCATCAATGTTGGTTTGTTTGCATACTATATTGTATTCAACACGCGCGCTCAAACGCCAACCGGTCGATTGCTTTTAGATAACCGCGGTAGTTAAAGCCATGACGTTTCAAAAGATTTAACATGGGTTGATTGTTTTGATGGGTGTCAATTTTTATGCCATCATAGCCTCGCTTAGCGGCTTGATGATAGGCATGCAAAAAGATATGATCGACCAACCGTTTGCCTTGCATCACTGGGTCAACCATGATGCGGTGCATCACCAATGCTTGGTTTACTGTCCAGTCAATCGTTTGATAACTTGGTTCATTGTCTTCACACAGTGCATAAACTGCCGCAATGCGCGCATCAACAACATACACAAACAAGTCGCCATGGTCAATGTCATGTTTGAAATGAACTTTTCTAGGATAGTTGAGTGTCCATTGTGTGCGGCCGTGTTGATGCATGTGTGTGATGGTGCGTACAGCTAAATCATCAAGATCATCTAAGTCTTGCAACGTTGCTTGTCTAATCATAGCCTCACCCATTCATACATGATGGTTGTTAAATGACTAAAAAAAATGGCAAACAGACTTTGCTGTTTGCCAAACAATTATTCTGGGTAAACGGATGCTTGTTTACGATCTCTACCGATGCGCTCGAAGCGGACAACACCATCAACTTTACTGAATAGTGTGTCATCGCCACCGATCCCAACATTTTGTCCAGGATGCACTTTAGTGCCGCGTTGGCGGTAGATGATGGAACCTGCTTTGGCAAATTGGCCATCAGCGCGCTTGGCTCCAAGACGCTTAGATTCTGAATCTCGGCCGTTTTTCGTTGAACCAACACCTTTTTTAGATGCTAGTAAGGGTTGTGTGCGAATGTCTAACAACATGGTTCGTCACCTCCGAAGTGATTGATTTTTCGTTTATGATTATTGTTCAATGCTAGTAATTTCAAGTTTTGTATAAGGCTGTCTATGGCCTTGTTTACGACGGTAATTCTTTTTAGGCTTGTATTTAAATACAATGATTTTTCTTTGTTTACCGTGTTTGACGACTTTAGCGTTAACCTTTGCACCTTCAACAAGTGGGTTTCCGACGGTTAACTTATCTCCGCCGATCATTAAAACATTGTCGAATGTGATGGTTTCGCCTTCTTGAGCGTCGAGTTTTTCTACATAAATCTCTGCGCCTTCTGTGACACGCAATTGTTTACCACCAGTTTCAATAACTGCATACATGTGTGAGCACCTCCTCAAATATTAAGACTCGCCATCAGGGTGACAGTTTCCTGTACTTGGTAGACCCGGTTTGTGCGGTATGCTGCTAAGCGTTTAAATCATATCAAAGATTGACTCAAAAGTCAATGATTTAGGCATGATTTACACATCTTTTGATATTATACATAAGCTTGGCCAAAAAGACAAGCATTATTCGTGAAAACCACGATTTATTTGTCGCAGTGATACATAGGCATCGTGACCAATGATGATATGATCATGCACGTCAATGCCCATCAGTTCACCGTTTTCTACCATGACTTTGGTTAACTTCACATCATTCTCAGACGGATTGGGATCACCGCTGGGATGGTTGTGAACTAAAATCACACTTGCAGCGCTCAGTTTAACGGCATATTTAAACACTTCACGTGGATGGACCACGGCACTGGCAAGTGAACCAAAAAACAGTTTCACCGCTTTAATCAGCCCACCTTTAGTATTAAGGTAAAGCGCATGAAACTCTTCTTGTAACGCGGATTCTAAATAATGTCTCATATATTGATAAACGCCCTCTGGATTGGTTAAGCGTGTTGGTTTATCAAACTGCGCTTGGGCAATGCGTCGGCCTAATTCTATGGCCGCCAACACTTGGATCGCTTTGGCTTCACCAAGTCCACGGATGGTGGTTAACTCATCAATGCTGGCTTGTGATAATGATTTAAGTGAATCATATTTACTACAAACTTGATTGGCTAAGGCTAACACGCCGTGGGCTTTGGTGCCTGTTCTCAGTAAAATCGCAATCAATTCCTCATCTTTTAGCGCTTCTTTGCCATAATAGATAAACCGTTCGCGTGGTCGTTGTTTATAAGGCATTTCTTTAATCAAAAACATCACCATCATCCTTTCACGTTCATGATTAGGATGATGATCGTTTTTTACTCGTGCATTAAATCAATGATTTTGCGGTGTGCTTTAGACATCGCATAAGGAAACGTTTTTAAATGATAGGTCTTATGTGGGGTGCTTGTGGCATCAACTAGGATAACCTTTAGATGCCAAATTTTATGGGTGAAAACATGTTTGATGGTCCCAAGTGATTTCAGGTCTTTAATCGGACCTTCAATATCATTGGCTAACTGAATGAGCCCATCGTTAAGATTGGTTGAGCGGTATTGAATGAATTCATACATGTTAGCAAGCAAGCCTTCACTTGGTCTTTGTCTTAACACCACTTGATCGCCGATTCTAATCACAAAGACAAAATAGGTTTCTTCTTGCTTGGCTTTCAAGCTCGAGCGGTTTGGCAGACGGTGTTGCTGGTTGGTTTGATACGCTGTGCAATGTGTCTTGAGTGGACAAGAGGCGCACCGTGGTTCTTTTTGACAGACTAAGGCACCTAACTCCATCATCGCTTGTGTAAAAATACGTGGTTCGCTTGCCTTCATGAGTGGTTCTAGGTAGGTCTTCATTTTTTTCTTGGTGGTCGTTTTTAAAATATCGTCATGCATGGCAAACAAACGCGCAGTCACCCGAGCCACATTGCCATCAATGGCAATGCTCGGTTTGTTAAAGGCGATTGAATGGATGGCGGCGGCGGTATAATCACCGACGCCTTTTAATGCTAATAAAGCCTGTAAATCAGTAGGAAAGTTGCCATCATGGTGGTTCATAATCGCCTGTGCGCTTTCATGCACATATTTAGCGCGGCGGTAATAACCTAAGCCTTCCCAAGCTTTTAACACCTGTTGTGTGGGGGCGTTTGCTAAAGCTTCAATGGTAGGAAAGGTTTTGATGAAACGGTTAAAGTATGGAATGAGGGTATCCATTTGTGTTTGTTGGGCCATCATTTCACTTAAAAAAATATGATAAGGTTCATGGGTGGTTCTAAAGGGTAAATCGCGTTTATGTTGTTGGTACCATGCACTAAGTTCGTTTGCAAACTTTTTGGGGTTTTTCAAAATCATCATCCTTACAACATCGCATCGAATAACGATGTGATATAACTAACTGCCCGTAAAACCACACGTCTTTGAAACGGCATCTCTATCAACTGAACCTCATGGTTGGGTTCATGGGTTTCATCAGGGTTTAAAATTAAGCTTTCGGCTTTATAACCTTCAATCACCTGCATGAAATCATGGGTGAACGATTCAGAGTATATAACCATCATGCTTTCGGTCGATAATGTCGCACTGCGTGGGTCTAGATTCAACGTGCCAATCACGCTGATTTCTTCCCCAAAAATCATGCTTTTACCGTGCAAAGAGTGATTGCCTTGATACTCATAGACTGATGCCACCTCAGCCATCAATGTGCGGTAACGAACATAACCACTCATCGCAAAGGTATTGGGACTTAACGCGGGTGTATTGACAAGCACTTCAATCACCGTCTCATCGGTTGGTACTGGTAGGGATTCATTCATTAATGATGAAAAGATAATGTATGGTGATTGCACAAACCAATAATCATAATGCATGGCCAGTTCACTGATGGTTCTTAAGACCACTGGGTCTTTGTGCATGCGTGTTAAGGGGCCGCGCAAAAAAGTCGCGTTGTCAATCTCGTGAGCCGATAAATGGATTGAGGCTAATGTATCTTGTGCTAAATGATGCGTTTGGTAATCAATAAAAGCATCAACCATGCGCTGTTGTTCAGCCCTAATCTCAGTGGTTAAATCGTGCGTGTGTTCAACTGAAAACTGACTGTTGAATAGCTCTTCGTAATACGCATTCATCTCTTTAACGGGTTGAATGCTTTCATCACCAAACACCAAAACATCACGGTCATGCGTATAGGAAGTATCAACACCGGGAAAATGAAAATATCGGTCACCAATATTGCGCCCACCAATCATGCCGTAGGTATCATCGACCATCATCAGTTTATCGTGTAACCGGTTTTGAATCGTTGGTGGGATATGTGGTTTGTAAGGTTCATATAATTTAAAGGTGACCCTGTCATGCGCCATGAGGGCGTTATACGGTAGGGCGTGATCTCTAGTTTGACGGTAAAAAATATCATCGATGATGATTTGAATCTCAACCCCGCGTTCGGCCGCTTCTAACAAAGCACCAAAATATAAATCGCGACCCATCCCGCCATGAATTGTATAATAAGAAATATGGATGGTTTCAGTCGCGGCTTCAATTAATGCCAAGCGTGCATCTAAGGCTATATCGCCCCGTTCAAGTAAAAACGCATACAAGGTCTCATCACTGGGTTGTTTCATGCTTTCAACATCATATTCAATCGTTGTAGGAGAGACGAGCGGCAAGTTAAAAACAAACACCCCAAAAATAAGCGTGTAAGTTAAGAAGAAATATAGTAAAAATAATGTGCTTTTTATTGTTTTTTTCATCAAATCACCATGTCTATTATATAGTTTTTCACCTTAAATGCCAACCTTTAATGTGCTCAATGTATTTTATTTTTTTGCAAATCAATGATACACTATAATAGATATTACAAAAGGAGACGTGATCATATGTTAAAAGGTACCATTGCCTCAAAAGGAAGCGCACTAGGTCAAGCCTTTAAACTCGTTAAACCAACCCTTGATATTAAACACACCACCTGTGATGATCCACAAGCGTGTTTAAAAGCTTTAAACGATGCGTTAGAAAAAAGCACCCGTGATTTAAAAATGATTCGTGATAAGACCTTAGAAAGCTTAGATGAAGAACACGCAGACATCTTTGATGCCCACATTCAAATGATTGATGACCCTGAGATTAAATCGCAAGTGACAGCCATGATTGAAGATGGTAAAAGCGCTGAACACGCCTATCAAACCGTTACAAACCAGTTTATCGATATTTTTGAAAACATGGACGATGACTACTTTAAAGGCCGTGCCGCAGACATTAAAGACATTCAATACCGTGTGTTATCCTATCTGTTAGACCAACCCATTAAAGACATGGCCACCATTGAAGAAGATACGATCATCTTTGCCCATGATTTAACCCCAAGTGATACAGCAAACCTTGATTTTAGTGTCATCAAAGGGTTTGTGACTGAAGTGGGTGGCATGACATCGCATAGCGCCATCATGGCTAGAGCCTTTAACATCCCCGCCATTGTTGGGGTTAAGAAAGCCTTAGAAGCTGTTGAAGACGGCGATACCATTTACTTAAATGCACACGATAACGCCATCACCATCAACCCTAATGCAGAAACAATCGACCAAGCCAAAGCTCAAATCAAAGCCGATCAAGCACGCTTAGAAACCTTAAAAAAATATAAAAACAAAACCACGCAATCTAAAGATGGTCAGTCACTTCCTATTTACGCCAACATCGGTTCTCACAAAGAAGTTCAAGCCATTAGCGATAACGGCGCAGAAGGGGTGGGCCTGTTTAGGACTGAGTTTTTATTTATGGATAGCGAACAAACCCCGACGCTTGATGAACAGATCAATGCGTATGAAACCGTCTTTAAAAGCGTGCAACCTGTGATTGTTAGAACCTTAGACATCGGCGGTGATAAAGAACTGCCTTACTTAAAACAAGAGAAAGAAGATAACCCGTTTTTAGGCAAAAGAGCCATCCGGTTATGCTTTGATGAAATTGATTTGTTTAAAACACAACTAAAAGCCTTATTAAAAGCCGCGGTCGATCAACCAGATGTGCGCATCATGTTTCCAATGATCGCCACCCGTGATGAGTTAAGAAAAGCCAAATCAATCGTTGATGATGTGGCTCAAGATTTAAAAAACAAACAAGAAGCCTACCAAACCAACATTAAAATCGGCATCATGATTGAGATTCCTTCTGCTGCTTTAAACGCAGCCACGCTTGCTAAAGAAGTTGACTTCTTCAGCATCGGCACCAATGACTTAATCCAATATTTATTTGCGGCTGATCGCATGAATGAGACCGTCAGTTACTTATATGAGCCCTTTGATCCAACCTTGCTCAGACTCATCCAACAAACGATCACAGCCGCACACGCACAAGACACCGAAATTGGGGTTTGTGGGGAGATGGCCAGTGATTTAGACGCCGCACTTTTATTATACGGCATGGGCATCGATGAACTATCAATGAGCCCTTCAAGTATTTTAGATATTAGAAAAACAATAGCTAATGTTAATTTTAATGATTTAAAACAACTGGCCAAAAAAGCCTTAAATCAAGAAGACGCACACGCGGTTAAATCGGTGATTAAAGCTTTTAAAGACCAACATTTGTCTGATGAATAAACAAAACCGCTCAAACTTTTGAGCGGTTTTCATTTGATAAGGCTTGACGAATCATACTGATGAAATAAAGCGAGCCTGTGATTAAAACACATGGGTCATCTTTGATGAGATCATACACATCTTTATAATCAGGCATCCGTTTTTTATGGGGATGATTTACCTTAGCGTATAACACCTCAGCCTTTTCACTGCGCAACGTTGGAATCTCAGTTAACACCAATGTATTTGCAACAGATTCAAGGAGGTTTAACATCGGCGCATAATCCTTATCGGCCATCACCGCAAACACAATGGTTTTGGGCCGACCTTCAGCTAAAAGCTCAAGCGTGTTTAAGCTCGCCTTTAACCCTGAGATATTATGCGCACCATCTAAATAAATGTGCGGTTTAAACGCTTCAAAGCGGCCTGGCATAAAGGCGCGTGTTAAGCCGGTTTGAATATGCTTGGTATGGACATGATAGCCTAAGTGATTTAAATGGGTTAAAGCCGTGATGGCTAAGCGGGCATTGTCTATTTGATGCGCACCGCGCATGCGGATGCTATAGGTAACACCCTGTAAGTTAAAGGCAATGTTTGGGGTGTGGGTGATGTTGCTCAGACGGTGCATGCGGGCGTTAATGACTGGCGATGCCATCATGTTCGCATGCGAATTAATAAGCGGTTTTAAATGTGGCTGTTTGATGCTGTGGATGAGCGGGACCTTAGGTTTCACAATGCCAAGCTTGTTTTTAGCGATGCTTGTTAATGTGTTGCCTAACACACCCATATGATCATAACCAATCGACACAATGATGCTCATGATTGGGGTGATGACATTGGTCGCATCCAAAGTGCCACCAAGCC
>PWKX01000176.1 GCA_003559585.1 Mollicutes bacterium
ACTATATGTTCAATTTTTTTATTGCATTTTTAAAAAAAGAAGGAGGCAACATTCATGAAGAAATTATTTAGTTTACTTCTAGCACTTGGTTTAGTCTTCACCATTGCCGCATGTGGAAACGGCGACGATGATGATGACGCACAAGAGCTAGTCGATGCAGCCATTGCTGAGTTAGACTGGGATACTGATCTTACTAGAACATCAGACTTTGACTTACCGCAAACTGCATCAAACGGTGTTAGCTACACTTGGATGGCTGAAACTGGCCAAGATAACCTTGATGTTGATGGTTCAACAGCAATTGTTACCAGACCAGAAGCAGGAGGCGATGCCGTAACGGTTGAATTAACGGTTACAGCAACTAGAATGGACGCAAGCGCTGATAAAGTGTTTAACGTAACCATTACCCCTGTACCTGAATCTGATGAAGAAATTCTTGCTGAAGCTGTTTTAAACCTTGAACTTAACATTGATTTAAACGATGTTAGAAACGATTTCTCTGTCCCTACATCTGATGGAGAGGTTCAAATCACATGGGAGTCAAGTGACGAAAACGTATTGGTCGTTGACAACAGCAGCATTGGTGTTCATCGCGATGCTGAAGCAGACAAAACAGTGACATTAACTGCGACCCTAACGTTAAATAATGAAACTGACACAAAAGAATTTGTGCTCACCATTCCATTATTTGAAGACCATCCACAAAACCGTGCCGATGAAGCAGCTGAACAGCTAGCCATTTTCCGCACCGACTTTGTGATTGGTGATGTTTATTTACCATCTGAGGGCGACTATGAAACAACCATTACTTGGTCTTCAAGTCATCCGGAGTATCTTGATGGCGATGGTAGTGTTACCAGACCACGCGGCGATAACGTGGTTGTTGATTTAACCGCAAACATCTCATATACAGATGATGAAGGTGTAACCGGCGAGGCAACAAGAGACTTCCTTGCGGTTGTTATTAGCCAAGACAAAACCTATACTTATAGAACGTCAATCTCTCCTGTAAGTGACATCAACCCTCATGATGCCACATTAGCAGATGCATCTGATCTTTATACGCTATTAGGTGCTGGTCTTTATATCGGTGATTTTGACTTTGCTGAACAAGGTAGAGTTAAAGGAGACTTTAGAGACGCAGAAAACTTAGAATATGACCGTTTCCCACGCATGGCAAGCGAACTGCCAATTGATGTGAACGAAGACGGTACTGTATGGGAAATCAGACTAAGAGATGATCTATACTTTGAAGATGGCACTCATATTGATGCTGATACATTTATGTTCAGTTATATGATGCTTATCGACCCACTGCTTGTCAACGAACGTGGTTATGTGCTTTATGAAGATTTAGATATTGAAGGCGCAGAAGACTACATGTTCCAAGAAGTCGAAGTTGGTACGCATTATGATGATTATGACATGTCATTTGATGAAGTTGGGATTGAAAAAGTTGGCGACTATGCATTCCAATTCCACTTAAACGCTTCATTCACGCAATGGAATGTACTTGATAACTTATTAAGTCCAATTACTGGACCTGTACATCCTGAGAACTATGAAGCTCATATGAACGAAGGACGCGACAACACACAATACGGTACACAAGGTGCGATTGATGATTATGTATCTTTTGGTCCATATTCAGTATCATCTTGGGAAGCTGACCAAGTTTATCTGTTTGAAAAAAGAGATGACTCTATTTGGGCAGATGAATACCGTTTTGATGCGATTCGTTTTGAAGTATTATCAGAACAATCTCAAATTGTTAATATGTTCGAAGCTGGTAACTTAGACGTAGCCGGTGTTGGTGGACAATACTGGGAAGACTTTGAAGATTGGCCAAACCTAAGATTATCACCAACGATGGCGACTTTCCGTTGGGCATTCAACGTGGCTGATCGTCCTGATGGTGAAACCAACCCAATGTTAAAATATACTGAGTTCCGTCAAGCCATTTATCATGCGGTAGACCGTGGTGAAATGACATCAACCGTCACAGCGCCATCACTACCACAACAAGGCCTTGTATCACCTGAATACGTAACACATTACACAGATGTTGTGTCTTACCGTGCTACTGATCAAGGTGAAGGTGTCTTTGAAGACCGCTTCCCTGATACGTACGGATTTAACCCTACATACGCTGTTGAACTATTCGATAGCGCTTATGACCAAGCGGTTGAAGATGGCGTGATTAATGATGGTGAGACAGTATGGCTTGAATTATCAATGATGGATGCTGAGACGAACTTTACTACCAATGAATGGGTTCAAGAACAATTAGAAACCATCTTTGGTGATCGTTTCGAATTCCGTTTACGTCCTATGACTGGCGATGCACTTGATGAAGTTGGCGCATCTGGTAACTTTGATATGATGTTCTATGCATGGCAAGGTGTAAAGTTTGACCCGATTTCACTCATGGGACAAGTATACAACGATGTCTATCCATTAATGCACGAAGTTGGCTTTAACACATCTGAATGGGACGTTACCGTTGAACTTGATGGTTTCTTAGATGTTGCAGACGATCGCTTTGATGAACGTCTTGCTTCTGTTCAAGAAAATATTGATGAGGTTCAAGCAGCCATTGATGCTCTAGATCCAGAAGACGAAGAATATGAAGATGATTTAGCGGCATTAGAAGCTGACTTAGCTTATTATCAAGAAATTTACGACGGCATTGAGGCATCTGAAATTGTTGATGGAGAATTAACCTTAACATTCCATGAATGGTTCCAAGAAACCCGTGCTGGTGGACTCTTCTATGATGAATATGATGGTTTCATTGATGATTGGCGTACCATTGCCGCAGCGATGGAAGACATCTTATTAGAAGAACAAATTGCCATCCCACTATTCACAAACGTTGCAACCGCTGCTTATTCTGAGCGTGTTGTATTCGAAAATGATTTCTTCCATCCTTGGATGGAATGGGGCGGCTTCCGCTACATGTATCTAAATGTTGCAGATGAAGATCTAGATTAACACAACATCCTCATCTATGTCACATAGATTCAACAAACAATAATCATGAAGCACCATTATCTTTTATAAGATGATGGTGCTTTTCTTATGCATTCATCTATGAACATAAAACAATCATGATGTTAACACGCATTTAAAAAATTATAAATAGACACATAGTTAACTTTGTACATAAAAAAATACAACAATATATGGTAGGGTAGTATTAAATTAATTTACAAATTAAATATATTAATTAAAATGAAACTTACGTGAGCTAAAATGCACATCACATGCTAAGTAGCCATATTTGCAGAAAATGAAAAACCATCACTTGAAGATAGGATGCATACATACTTAAAACAGCTAAAAATAGATGTTTAAAAGTTTAATGGCTGTGATGAAAACACATGAAAGTTTTTCTGAAAACAAGTGTAAATTATAATTTTATGATTGACTTTATAATTTTTGTTTTATAGTATTGAATAAATCAAGCCAACTTATGCTTGGTTTAAAAATTATAGATGATTGTAGGAGGGAACAACCATGAAAAAAGTATTTAGTTTGTTACTAATGTTTGGCCTTGTTTTCACCATCACCGCGTGTGGTCGTGATAGTGAAGATGATGATGCACAAGCATTGGTCGATGCAGCGCTAGCGGAACTAGACTGGGATACAGATATCACAAGAACCTCAGACTTTAGTTTGCCACAATCTGCATCAAATGGTGTTAGCTACACCTGGCTAGCTGAAACGGGCCAAAGCACATTAGCAATTGAGGGGTCGACAGCCATTGTTAGTCGCCCTGAAGCCGGTGAAGAAGCGGTGATTGTAGAATTAACGCTTACCGCAACAAGAATGGACACCAGCGCGTCAAGAACATTCAACATCACCATCACACCTGTGCCTGAAACCGACGAAGAAATTTTAGCTGAAGCAATACATGACCTTGAGTTAAACCTCGATTTAAACGATGTTAGACATGATTTTTCAGTGCCAACCTCAATTGGTGATGTTCAAATCACTTGGTCATCCAGTGATGAGGGCGTCTTAGAAGTTAATGGGAGTCACATTATCACGCACCGTCACCCTGAAGCTGATCAAACGGTGACATTAACCGCGAGTTTAACTTTCAATGAAGTGAGTGATACGAAAGATTTTGTGATTACCGTACCTTTATTTGAAGACCACCCACAAAACCGAGCCGATGAAGCAGCTGAACAACTGGCTGTTTTCCGTACTGATTTTGTGATTGGTGATATTTATCTGCCATCAAAAGGTGCTTATGATACCACCATTACTTGGTCGTCAAGTCATCCTGAATATCTTGAAGGTGATGGTTCAGTCACAAGACCACGTGGTGATAATGTGGCGGTTGATTTAACCGCAACTATTTCATACACCGATGATGATGGTGTGACTGGTGAAGCCTCAAGAGCATTTATTGCGGTTGTGATTAGTCAAGATAAGACCTATACCTATAGAACATCCATTTCACCTGTCAGTGATATCAACCCACATAATACGACGTTAGCCACGGCTTCTGACCTCTATGATTTATTGGGAACTGGGTTATACATTGGTGACTTTGACTTTGCCGCTCAAGGTAGAGCTGTAGGAGATTTTACAGATGCTGAAAATCTAGCGTATGATCGTTTCCCACGCATGGCAAAAGCTTTGCCGATTGATGTCAATGACGATGGAAAACTGTGGGAAATCAGACTAAGAGAAGACCTATATTTTGCAGATGGTACCCATATCAATGCAGATACGTTCTTGTTTAGCTATATGATGCTCATTGATCCATTGCTATTAAATGCGCGTGCGTCTGTCATTTACAATGATTTACAAATTGTAGGCTCAGAAGATTATTTTTTCCAAGAAGTTGCAGCAGGAACGCACTATGATGATTATGACCTATCATTTTCTGAAGTGGGTATTGATAAAGTGGATGATTACACCTTTACCCTGGCAACCAATTACGCGTTTACACAATGGGATATTTTAGCAAACTTGCTTGGTCCAATTACAGGGCCAGTTCATCCTGAAAACTATGAAGCACTGATGAATGATGAAAGAGATAACACTCAATATGGAACCCAAGCTGAGATTGAACACTATGTATCATATGGTCCTTACCTTGTGGAAGCATGGGAACCTGATCAAGTCTATGTTTTTACGAAAAACGATGATTTTATTTGGGCTGATGAGTACCGTTTTGACCGTGTTCGTTATGAGGTCTTAACCGTTCAAACCGATATCGTCAATATGTTTGAAGCTGGTAACTTGGATGTGGCAGGTGTTGGTGGTCAGTACTGGGAACAATATGAGAATTGGTCTAACTTAAAACTAACACAAACCATGGCAACATTCCGTTGGGCCTTTAATGGTGGTGAACGTCCTGATGGAAACACCAACCCAATGTTACAGTATACCGATTTCCGTCAAGCTATATACCATGCGATTGATCGTCAAGAGATGACCGCAACCGTGACAGCTCCGTCTTTACCAGGACAAGGATTAATCTCACCTGAATATTTTGCGCATGACTTAGATGACACACCTTATCGTCAAACATCACAGGGGCAATCAGTCTTCGCTGATCGTTTTCCTGATACCAATGGTTATAATCCGTCACTGGCAGCTGAATTGTTTGATAGTGCCTATGATCAAGCGATTGCGGATGGTGTGATTGCGGATGGTGATACCGTTTGGTTGGAACTATCAATGATGGATTCTGAAACAAACTTCACCACAAATGAGTGGGTGCAAGAAGCACTAGAAAATGTTTTTGGGGACCGTTTTGATTTTAGATTAAGAGCGATGACATCCGATGCCTTAGATGATGTTGGTGAAACAGGAAACTTTGACATGATGTTTTATGCATGGCAAGGCGTTAAGTTTGATCCGATTTCATTAATGGGTCAAGTCTTTACCAATGTATATGGTTTAATGCATGAAGTTGGCTATGATACTGAAAACTGGGATGTTAGCGTTGAATTAGACGGATTTCAAGCGGTAGCTGCTGAGCGAATTGGCGAAAGATTAAGCGCATTACAAGCTGAAATTGACAGCCTGCAAGCAGCCATTGATGCACTTGATTCAGCAGATCCAGATGATGCCGAAGAACTCGAGTCATTAGAAGAACAAAAAGCATCACTACAAGCCGAATATGATAACTTAGATGGGTTTGAAGATGTGTTAACATTAACCTTCTTTGATTGGTTTATTGAAACACGTCCAGGCGGCTTACTGTATGCACCATATGATGGCATTGTTGAGGATTGGCGCAGCATCACAGCAGCGATGGAGTCGCTGTTGTTAGATGAACAAATCAACATTCCACTGTTCATTAATAATCAAGCAGCGGCGTATTCTGATCGTGTCGTGTTTGAAAACCCCAGTCAACATGTCCGTATGGAATGGGGCGGCTTCCGCTACATGTACTTAAATGTCGCAGATGAAGATTTAGATTAACGTTTATAAGGTTTCACTTAAAAACGCAACCTGCCAATCTCATGGTAGGTTGCGTTCTTTGCTGTTTTTAAATCATAAAAAAATGCTCATGCAAAGCATGAACATTATTTAGCAACTGCGAATGGCTCGGAATGCTCCAATAAAGGTGATGATCGCACCGACTTGAATATGAAGCATATAAATTGGCAGTAAAAACGCAAACATGGATGAAACAAACACATAAATCATCCATCCGCCGTTTTCATGTAGTTTAGGAATGGCGATGATTTGTAAGGTTAACAACATAAACGTGGATAGAAACGTCATTAATGTCACGGTATTATGAAACCCTAACATCCCAGCAAATGGTGAATCGGCCACCACCATATACCGAAGAAACTGAATCATGGGTGGTAATAACACCACAAACTCAATGATAATTCCAATGATGATGAGATACAAACCTTTAACATTGTATGGATTTTTAGTGATTGTTTTTAACATATGATACCTCCGCTTACCCTTTTACAATCATATCATACCATAAAAATAATAAAATTTAAATAAAAATTTATTTAAAATAATAAAAAATAAAAAAAACTAAGATTTAAATAAATAAAATATAATAAATATGAATTTAATGGTTAACCGTTTAGTGTATTGGCATTTGATTTCTAACCTAGTGCTGTG
>PWKX01000045.1 GCA_003559585.1 Mollicutes bacterium
GAAGGACCTGTTGATTATATATTAGCTTATGGTGTGATTGGCTTAGCTGGGATTGTCTTTCTTTACTTTGAAGATAATATCAAAACCTTTACCATCGCCGCTATTTTAGCTGGGTTGTTTAGATATATTGTCCACTTTTTTTCTGGTATCTTTATTTTTGGCGAATTCACACCAGAAGGACAAAGCACATGGCTTTATTCAATAACCTATAATGGTACCTACATGGTGCCAACGACCATTTTAATCAGCATTTTAGCATACATGTTATACCGCGTGTTACAAGACCAACTTAAAGCGAACCTTTAACAAAACCATCCTCCCTGATTTTATCGTGAAAGAAACCCGCTCGGGTTTCTTTTTTTTTGTGTTTAAACGGCTAATTTCATGTATAATGGAGATGGAGGGATGCATATGAGAATACTATTTTGTGGCAGTGAAGCCACACCGTTTGTCAAAACTGGCGGTCTAGCCGATGTGTTGGGTTCTTTACCGCAAGCAGTGAGCAAACTAGGCCATGAAGTCTCACTTGTACTACCAAAGCACAAAGCCATTAAAGTTAAGTACCAAGATCAATTAACGCTTGTGGCCACAAGACAAGTGCGCATTCAAAAAAAACATGAGTATGTTGGCATTGAAAAGCTAGAACATGAAGGTGTCACGGTGTATTTTATTGATAATGAGTATTACTTTGGATACCGCGATCATTTATATGGTGATTACGATGATGGTGAGCGTTATGGTTATTTTTCTCAAGCGATTTATGCACTCATTCAAGTGCTTGATTATGCGTTTGATGTGATTCATTTAAACGATTGGCAAACCGGCTTTTTACCGCATTTATTAAATGTTGCCAATGATGATAAACTACACGATATTAAAACCGTCTTCACCATTCACAACATCGCTTATCAAGGTATTTTTGACAAATCGTTGTTGCCGTATTTAAGTGTGCCTTATCATGCAAACCTGGAATACGACAACATGATTAACTTTTTAAAAACCGGCATCGTCAGTGCTGATTACATTACAACCGTCTCACCAACCTATGCCAAAGAGATTCAATACGCTTATTTCGGCTATGGCATGGAAGGCTTATTAAGAGAACGTAAAGATCGTTTAACCGGTATTTTAAACGGCATTGATACCGATTCGTTTAACCCGAAAACCGATCCCGACATTGCTCAAAACTATCACCTTCAAAATTATTTAAAAGGAAAAAAAGCCAATAAAGAGGCTTTGTTAGAAACCTTTCACCTTGAACCAAACGATAAACCAATCTTTGCGATTGTCTCACGCTTAACTGAACAAAAAGGTTTAACGTTGTTAAAGGGCTTCATTGAATCATTTTTATACCATCAAGCACTGCGGTTGATTGTGCTTGGCAGTGGCGATGAGGCACTAGAGACGTTCTTTGAAGATTTACGTCGACGGTATCCCAACCAAGTTGGTGTTTATTTTGGTTATAGTGATAAAATCGCCAGACGCCTTTATGCTGGGGCTGATTTTTTCTTAATGCCATCGAGATTTGAACCGTGTGGGTTATCACAATTGATTGCCTTAAGATATGGGACCATCCCGGTTGTCAGACAAACGGGTGGTTTAAAAGACTCGATTCAATCGTATAATAAGTTCACTGTAGAAGGGACTGGGATTGGCTTTATGAATTTTTCGGCAGAAGACTTAGAACGCAGCATGCATGAAGCGATTGATCTATACCATCACCCTAAAAATATGAATAAGGTGAGACGCCGTGCGATGCAAGAAGATTTCTCATGGGAACAAAGCGCCAAAACATATGTTCAATTATACACATCATTAGGAGGCAGATAACATGGAAACCTTAGCACTCATCTTAGCAGGGGGTCGAGGCTCAAGACTCGACTTACTCAGTGAAAAACGTGTTAAACCAGCGGTGCCTTTTGCTGGAAAATACCGCATCATTGATTTCACCTTAAGCAACTGTAGTAACTCAGGCATTTATCATATCGGCATTTTAACCCAATACTTACCACTCTCACTCAATGAACACATTGGTGTGGGTAAACCGTGGGATTTAGACAGAAGAGATACCAGTTTATCGCTATTACAACCGTTTAAATCATGGTATGCAGGTACCGCTGATAGCGTCTTACAAAACATAGAATATATCAAACGCTCACAAGCGAAGTATGTCATCATTTTGTCGGGTGATCATGTTTATAAAATGGATTACCGCAACATGATTGAAACCCACAAACAAAACAACGCTGAGCTCACCATTGCGGTTCAAGAGGTACCGATGAATGAAACCCACCGTTTTGGTATTTTAAGAACGGGTGATGATGGTAAAATCATTGAGTTCCAAGAAAAACCAAAACAAACAGACTCTAACTTAGCGTCAATGGGGATTTATGTGTTTAACACCGATACCTTAGTTGAAGCATTGACCACAGTAAAAGCAGAAGGGTTAGATTTCGGTAAACACATCGTGCCCTATCTCATTGGCCGTGATGTCTATGCCCATGTTTTTAGTGGCTACTGGAAAGACGTTGGAACGTATGATTCGTATTTAGAAGCCAACTTAGAACTCACCGGCACCGTGGATCAAATCCCACTGGATATGTATGATCGCAACTGGCGCATTTATACGCGTAGTGAAGAATTACCAGCGGTTAAAATTGGGTCAAACGCGCATATTAATCAAGCCCTCATCTCCAACGGTTCAATCATTGCGGGGTCTGTAGAACGCAGTGTCATCTCACCTGGGGTGATTATTCATCCTGGTGCGGTCGTCAAAAATGCTGTGATTTTAAATGATTGCGAAATATTGCCTGGTGCCCATGTTGAAAACAGCATCCTTGATAAAAACGTCATCGTAAGCTTCGATGCCAGAATTGGAACAGGTGATGATTACACCGCTAATAAAGAACGTCCAGATTTATTATCAAGCGGCATCAACGTCATCGCCAAAGGCGTTAAAATCCCAGAAAAAACAACCATTGAACGCAATTGTCGCATCACAACGGCTGCATCGTTAAAAGAAAAAGGCATGACCATCAATAGTGGTGAAACCTTATAAAAATAGCCTGTAAAAGTTAACGCTTTTACAGGCTTTTTTTAATCAATTAACGTATCAATGATGTCTTCTGTTTCTAATGCAGCCTTTTGCATCACCTCGTTAATCACACCACCAAATGGTCTAGCCATTAAGGTGCTATTCATCCGGGCAATGTAGGTATTTCCATCACTTTTTTCATAAATGGATACGCGGCAAGGCATTAAAGGAGAGACAATTCTCTCATCATCTAATGTCAAGATTTCAGCAGAATACTCTGATGAACACAACTCATAAATCTTAATCCGGTCAACATCGTGTCCATGGCCTTCTAAAACCGCTTGCATGTCGTGCACGGTTAACACACTCCAACCACCCTCATCAAGCGCTTCTTCAAACCGTTCAATGGTGGTATCAAAATCAAAATTTGATGCATCTTCATGCATCATCATCGTTGGGGCACTCAACCACATAATGCCTAAGGTGATCAAGACACCTAACAGTAACGATGCGGCACTCGTTATCAAAGCTATTTTAACTGTTTTTGTCATAATATCGCTCCTTTTTTTAGTCTATAAACAGTATGTCAAAAAAAAGACCATCTGTATGTGACTTTTATCACACAGATGGTTTTTTGTTTAAGATGATTTTACCGCGTTTTAGCGATAATAAACCCTCGGTTTCTAACACTTTTAAATGTCTTGACACAACCTCTCTAGCTGTCCCAATCTCTGCGGCAATCTCACCATGAGAGCGGTAGATGATACGCTGATTATAATCATTAGACCGCGTCTTCAAATAAAGACATAGCCGCTTTTTAACAGGCAAGAAACTCATCGCTTGATAGTGCGCATGAAGGTCTGTTAATCGGCCTAAGGTTGATGTTAATAAGCTCATGAGAAACGGGGCATCATGTTGTAAGTGTTGAGTGAAGATGTTTTTTGGTATGATGAGTAAGGTCGTGTTTGCCAAAGCTTTAGCCTGTGCATGAAATGGTTGATGATGAAGCATACACTGCAAATTTTTCATACAAACCCCACCGTCTTTCACATCGTATAACGTTACTTGTTGACCGGCCTCATTTAATTGAAATACTTGAACCAGGCCTTGATAAACGATGAAAAGATGATCACATAAATCTTGCTCGTTGGTGATTAAAGTGCCTTGTTCAAATGTTTTTAACGTGGCCGATGCTTTAATAAGTTGATGCGCATCATTAGAAAGATTAGGAAACAATGATTGGATGATGGTATCCATATATACACCGCCTTTAATTAAAATATCATAACATGTAAAAGTATTAGTGACAAACAAAAACGTTTGCTATAATGATAGTAAGTCATGGTGGAGGTAGGTTATGCATTTTATAGGGGCTTTTGCATTATTAATGCTATACATGTTTTTGTTTGTGGCTTTACTGCCTATCCTTTTAAAAACGCTGTTAAAACTGCCTAATGAGCTCATGAGAAAAACGCAGCACATCGCTTATGCGTTTTCAATCTTTTTTTATACCGATGTGTTCGCCAGTTATCCCCAAGCGTTATTGGCCATTGGGATCGTGTTGTTTATGTTTTTCATTGGCCTGTGGATGTTAGAAAGAAAAAAGCAGTATAAAAGTTGGCTTGCCGATCGACACGCTCACGGTGGTGAGTTAAAGACATCGTTGCTACAAGCGCAAATGATGTTTGCGGTGTTGATTACATTATTTGGTATCCTGTTACCAAGCACGCATGATGATATTATCATCATCAGTGTGATGACTTGGGGCTTTGGTGATGCGTTAGCTGCTGTGATTGGCAAGCGCTTTGGTAAACGTAAAAATATGTTGATGGGTGCTGATCACAAAAAGACAATGCTTGGGTCTCATGCTTTATTTTTAAGTGCGTTTTTGGTTATCAGCGTTTCACTGTTTATCATCACTCACTATGTGTGGTGGTCAGTTTTGGTGATGGCTGTTTTGGTGGCGGCTTTAGCCACCATCGTTGAAGCTTACATGAAAGAAGGATTTGATACCTTTATTTTACCACTGAGTGTGGCTTTAAGTTTGTATGGTTTGATACTATGGTTTGAATATTTGGGGGTGTTATGATGGGGACTGATAAACAACGGCGCACCTTGATTTTATCGGTTTTTTTTAGTTCATTAGGACCCATCATTACCTTAGTGGCTGTGTTTATGAGTAACGCAAGCACACAAGTGGCTGATTTTATCAGACGTTCTGTTGAATTATTTGTGTTGATCATGGCGTTAATTGTTTATCAAAAACTAAAGAGCCCACAGTTATCTGATCAAAGAAAACAAACCTACAAAACGATCATGTCACTCAGTTTAATCATTGTTTTATCAATCACCACGATGAGTTTGCTCACGCTTGTGATTTATAACATCAACGTGCGTGAAGTGCCAGAGGGGACGGTTTGGTTGGGGCTTTTAATCGCCTTCCTTGGTGTCTTTTTTAACGGTGCGTTTTGGTGGCGCTACAGCGCGTTTGATAACGCCACACCGCATATGGTGATGCGTTCGCAAAAAAAGCTTTATCAAGCAAAAACCTTGGTTGATATCAACGTTGTGCTTGTCTTAGGCAGCATATGGGTCTTTAATCAAGCCGCTTTTGTTTATTATTTAGATATCATTGGGACATTGATTGTCGCATTTTATATTGGCTGGCGTACGATTCGCAGTATGACTGAGTTAAAAAAGAGAGTATGACTTTATTAACCGCGCATAATTTGTTATCATAAACAAAAATGACTGAAGGATTTGTTACAATGAAAAACCCAACGCGCATCTTTATGATGATTTATGCAAGCTTAATATTATTGTTGCTGCTTTTCACCCCAATTGATCAGCACGTCTCCACATTTTTATATGGAGATGGCACCAGAGATACCAGGTATATGATTCTTTCAGAAATCACCTATATCCCAGCGTTTTTCATTGGCCTATTTAGCGGTTTTTATTATCATTTACGGTTCAAACCGGTTGCTTTAAAACAACGTTTAACGACGGTTGTTTGGCTAGGATTTACGCTGCTTATTATGGTATTATTGTTCATGATGTTTTACCGTTCTATGCGTTTTTTACCTGGCGATGCTCGGTTGTATTTTACCCCACCCACTTTTATCATCATGAGTGTCATCGCGTATAAATTTGCGGAAAAAGCACTTAAAAAACAACTGTTTCAATTTGACTATTTAGCGAGTATTGGGCTGTTAATGATCGGGATATTGTATTTTGTTGTGAACTTATTAAAACGCTTTGTGGGCCGCGCTAGATTTTACATGGTGTTTGAAGACGATTCATTGTTTAGCCATTGGTTTGACATTCAACCCGGACTGGCTAGCAGTCGTGATTTTTATTCAATCCCCTCAGGTCACACATCGTTTGCGGCCATTTCACTGTGGTTGATCATGGTTGTATTGACGGTGCCTTCACTCAAAAAATACGCAAAACCAACCATTGTCTTAGTGATTTTATGGATTATCATGCAAGGCTTTTTACGTGTCTTTAGCGGTGAACATTTTGCGACTGACGCAATCTTTTCTATTCTACTAGTGTTCACCACGATGCACTTTTTATTCATTGTCACAAGACAAATCAGGACTTTTTTGACAAAAAAATATCAGATTTAATGACCACATAAACGCTTAAAAGGAGGCAAAGTCATGCTTGTGCCAATCATAACGGGGATGTTGTTGATGTTTGTTTTAACGCTTGGCATCCTTTATACTTATCATGCCATTAAAACACACAAAGAAGCCACCCGTTTAAACGTGCCTGGAACCTTGGTTGATGTAGGGTCTTACCGCATGCATGTGTTTCAAGCAGGCCAAGGTGAAAAAACCTTTATTTTTTTAGCAGGACTTGGGACCACCAGCCCCTTTTTAGACTTTAAACCATTGATTGAACGCATAAAACCACACGCTAAAGTGATTGTGTTAGAACGTGCTGGTTATGGTTTTAGTGGCCGCACGCGAACAAACCGCACAATCAGTGATGTGGTTGAAGACTATAAAAAAGCACTCGCAGCGTTAAACATTGAAGGCCCTTATTGGCTCGTGC
>PWKX01000041.1 GCA_003559585.1 Mollicutes bacterium
GCTGACTGTGTGGGTTCGATTCCCATCACCCGCTCCAATGAAGCTGCGGGTGTAGTTTAGTGGTAAAACACCACCTTGCCATGGTGGAATCGAGGGTTCGATCCCCTTCACCCGCTCCATTTATTTAAAATAAACACTTTCTAACTTAAGAAAGTGTTTTTTTGTTGTTTATGTGTTTAACACCGATGTACCAATCGGGCATGGTGTTTTTGAACCAGTCATAATCGTTCAGTATTCTTTTGGTTCGGTTGAATTCGATGGTCTTAAGATCGTCTTTGCCGTGGTCCTGCGCCCATTTCAAACCATACAAGGCTGCATGGGCTGTATAGACGCTGTGGGATAACCAAAAGTCTTCAGGTGGGTCACCGCCGAAATAACCGTGGATTTGGCCTATGCAGTAATGCTTAGACATTTCGATCACAAATAATTCAAGTTTATAAAACTCTTCATAGGCATCCCCAGGGTGAGAACCATTAAAATCAATGATGCCAATTTCTTTTTTAGGTTTCAAAATTAAGTTACCAGGATGAAAATCACTATGTTCATAAACACTGGGGCCAGCGCCCATGATGTTTTTGTGTTTTAAGATGAAATCAACCACAGGCTGATCATTTTTAATACGAACATCAGAGGTTAAATACGCATTTAACTCATCCATTTTTTTCTTGATGAGGCTTCGGTGTAAAAAGGCATCAATGTTGGTTGAGGTTTCATGGAATTGTTTTAAGGTTTGACCTGCTTTCACCCCAATTAAGTACTGATCAGAGGGTGACATGGTTGGCAAGACTGCATCTAAGGTAATGCCTTCGATCCAGTGCAACAACAAAAAACTTTTTGTTTTATCTTCACATAAGCCAACCCCCGCTACTTTCGCAACAGGCAAGCCTTTTTGATATAAACTATCAATGAGTTTTGCTTCTTCTTTAAGGTCAAACCACTTATCTTTATTTGATATACGTAAAAAGAAATCACGCTGTTGGTGATCGGTGACTTTATATTTTAAGTCTTGCGTGAATCCGCCTTTAATTGGTTCAATGCGCTGCCAATGTGACAAGGGCGGGATGGTTGAAACCATTTTATCCATGGTGAACCTCCAATAGATGTTAGTGTCTTTATTATACCGTAATCACAAGCATAAAAAAAGGTTCGTTTCATAAAAAAACCCGCACAAATATGTGCGGGGTTATCACTTAATTAAACACCACGTCATAATGCATATCGGCGACTTTTGAAATCGTTTGATACACACTGCAATAACGGGTAGCTAGTTCAAAAGCTTTTTGTACGGCTTTTTGGTCATCTTCATCAACACCGGTGACACTGACGGTGATGTTGACGGTTTTAAGCGTGGCTGGGACTTCATCACGTTTAATGCCGTCGATGGCATATTTAACGCCATGAATCTTAACTTTCTTTTTATCTAGAACCGATTGGAAGGTATGGTTTAAGCAACCACCAAGGCCCCCTAACACCATATCATAGGGTGCTAAAGCACCTTCAGCAGGTCCAACTTGTGAAGAACCATGGTGTCCAGTTAGGATCCCGTGCATTTGATTATCGAATACCATTTTTACATGATTAGGCATGTTCATCACTCCTGATTATTAATTTTATAGCGTTTAATTGATTCATCAATAAGTTGTTCAGCGTAGGCTTTGTCTTTAAAATCATAAACTTCAACTTTTTTGTTTTCTTGAAGGTCTTTGTAGGTTCTAAAGAAGTGTCTGATTTCTCGCATCATGTGTTCTTGTATATCTGCGATTTTGTGTATGTGTGAAAACCTTGGGTCTTTGTGCATCACCGCAATGATTTTATGATCTTTTTCATCATTGTCAATCATGTCAAGTGCTCCGATTACACGGGCGTCGACGATGCAACCTGGAAATGTTTTTGTACTGGCAATGATCAAAATATCAAGAGGATCGTTATCCTCCGCAAGGGTGTTTTCAATGTAGCCATACTCAGCAGGGTATGTCATTTGAGAATATAACACTCGGTCTAATTTAATACGGTTGCGTTGCTTATCAATTTCATATTTATTTTTGGTGCCCATCGGAATTTCAACGATGGCTTCGATTACTCTATCCATGAAAAGCTCCTTTCTTAAGAAATTATAGCTTAGCTTGAGCTTAGGTTCAACATAGAGGCATTATTTTATGTTTTTTTTCATCATGCGGTGCTCAATCTCTGCGTCTAAAAACACCTCGCCATAAGCTTGATAACCCAGAGATTCATAAAAGGGAATGATATATAGTTGTGCGCCAAGTTCTAAGGTTTTAAGGCCTTTTTTTATGGCGTGTGCTTCCACCGCGGCCATTAGTTTTGAACCAAGTTTTTTATGGCGGTGAGATTGTAATACGGCCACACGGCCGACTTTATGCTTATAAAGCCTAGCGGCACCAACCGGTTTACCCTCATCATACAGCACAAACAAAGTGCTATCATAATCCCAATCATCAAACTCTTCGGTCCAATCGATGGCCTGTTCAACAATAAAGACTTGTCCGCGAACATAAAAATGGTCTAACAATGTTTTTTTATCTTCAGCGATTTTTATCTCCATCGCCACACCACCTTTTTAACTTTTGTCACATTATACACGAATTTGTTCAAAAAATAAATAATATATGATAAAATGAAGGAGTTCAAATACGTCTTAAGAGGTGAACTCCATGCCATTACTAATCAACATTGAGACGCAGTATTTAGTGCCGTCTATCATTTTTTTAGTGGCGGTTATGCTCTTGATTATATTATTCATACGCCGGCATAAAAGTAAGACCAAGCAAAGTTTAGTTGAGGTAAGTGTGATCATTGAGGCACTTGGCAAAGATAACATAAAGACCATCGCGTTTCAACGACATAAAATCGTGGTCGCGGTTGAACGATACCGCTCGGTTGATTTAGAAGCGTTGAAAAACACTGGGGCTATTGGCATTAATGTTGTCGGCAACACCATTAAATTTTATTACGAAAACAACAATGAACAAATTGCAGAAGCAATGAAAGAAAGGGTTGGTTGATATGATGAGAAAAGAGTTTGTGATTACAAACGAACAAGGGTTACATGCTAGACCAGCAACAACGCTTGTGAGTAAAGCGAATCAATTTAAATCTTCGGAGATTCGTTTAATACATGAGGGTGAAACCGTTGATTTAAAATCGATCATGGGTGTATTATCACTAGGCATTAATCGCGGGGCTTTAATTGAAGTAGAGGTTGAAGGTGGCGATGAAGCTGAAACCATGGATGCGATTGCTAAACATATTAAAGAGTTAAATATCAAGTAAAAAATTGTAGAAAAAATCTACAATTTTTTTATTTTCTTTTTCTGCCTAAACCGAGTTTATGGTGCAGTTTGTCAATTTTACGGCTGGCAATTTTTTCAGCAAAGGCTTTGCCATCATCAAGAATTTGATCGAGTTCGTCACTGTTGATCAGTGAGTGGTAGCGTTCTTGAATTGGTTTTAACGTGTTAACCACTTGTTCGGCTAAGTCTTCTTTAAAGGTTTTGTAGTTGGCCGATTGATACGATTGGGCAATCGCTTCAGGGCTTTGATCGGTTAAGGCACTCATCATATCAATCAAATTAGAAAGGCCGGGTTTGTTTTGGCGGTCATATTTAATGACACCCTCACTATCAGTGATGGCTGACATGATTCGTTTTCTAACGATGTTTTCTTCATCTAATAAGTGAATGCGTGATTTGATATTGGGATCTGATTTGCTCATTTTACTGGTTGGGTCTGTTAAAGACATGATTCTTGCGCCGACTTTAGGAATAAGTGGTTTGGGCACGGTAAAGACGTTTCCTAGCTTGTTGTTCATCCGCGTTGCGATGTCACGCGTAAGTTCTAAATGTTGTTTTTGATCATCGCCGACGGGGACGTATTCAGCATCATATAACAAGATGTCACCGGCCATTAAAGCAGGGTAGGTGAATAAACTTGAAGTCACACCAGCGGTTTGTTTTTGAGCTTTATCTTTGTACTGTGTCATCCGTTCTAATTCACCCATATAGGTAAAACACTGGATGAGGTAGTTCATCTCTGCGTGTGCTTTTACTTCAGATTGAATGAATAAGGATAAATTGTCTTTTTTTAAACCGCATGCTAAATAAATGGCAGCCAACTCTTTGATGTGTTTTCTTAGAGTTTGTTTTTCTTGTGGGACTGTGATCGCATGTAAGTCAGCGATGAATAAAAAGAAGTGGTGATCTTGATAGTCAACTTGTGTTTTAACAAAGTTGCGGATGCTACCTAAATAGGTGCCGATATTGATGCTTCCAGTTGGTTGAATACCTGATACAATGGTTTTTTTCATGGGTTACCTCCTAATTATAAAAAAAGCCCCTAACAATCTCTTCGATTGTTAAGGGCGAAAGTTTTTCCGCGGTACCACCTTAGTTCTGTTTTAACAGCACTTTTTACCGTTAACGCTGGATAGCGGATGGGATTAACATCACTCAACGGTCCATTCATCATACTTTGGCTGGCTTTCACCTTCCCAGCTTCGCTTTGGTTTTGTGTATGAGAACTCCGTATCGACGTGTTAGCTATATTTTACTTGATTTACGATTTAAGCGCAACCTCAAGTTCATCGAGCAGTTTAGATAGACGTGATACAACCGCTTCAAACACGGATTTATCGGTTAAATCTAAACCAGAAGCTTTTACTTGTTCCATTGGGAAGTTATTGCCCCCTGATTTTAATAGTTTCATGTGGTTTTCAATGTTGCTTGGGTCGGCTTTAACCATGTCATATAGTTTTAAACTAGCCGCAAAGCTGGTGGCGTATTGATACACATAAAACGGTGTAAAAAACATATGAGGAATGTATGCCCAAACGTAAGATTTTCCAGGTTCTTTGGTGATGTCTATGTCGTAAAACTCTAAGTATAAGTCTTTCATGATGTTGGTTAACACTTCATGGGTAATTGGTTCACCTTTTTCAGCCAGTTCGTGCGCTTTTAATTCATAAGCTGCAAATAAGGTTTGACGGTAAAACGTCGCAGCGATATCGTCAATGGATTGTTGGAGCAACTGGATTTTATCTTCTTTTGAGCCTTTGTTGTTATCAATAAAGTAATCTAGAAGTAGATGTTCGTTAAACGTTGAGGCAATCTCAGCCACAAAAATGGTATAACTTTGTGTGGCAACAGGTTGCATTTCCTTGGCGAACAAGGAATGCATTGAATGACCGGCTTCATGAGCAACGGTGAATACATCACCTAAGGTGCCATCAAAGTTTAATAAAATGAAAGGATGTTCATTCACAACACTAGAAGAATAGGCCCCTGTGCGTTTACCATCTTGTTCAAAGACATCGACATAGCCTTCTTTTAAAGCGTCATAAGCTTTGTCTTTAAAATCTTCATCTAAATGATCAAGCGATTTGAAGAATAAATCCTTTGCTTCGTCATAAGAAAACTTTGAAGTGCCTTCAGCTAACGGCATGAAACGATCAAACGTGCGGTGTTCATCAAGACCGAGTTCATCTTTTCTGATTTTATAATAACGCTTGAGTAAATCGGTGCTACTTTTAGCAACATCAATTAAGTTGTGGTATACAACAGGGTCAATGTTGTTGCCATGTAAGTAGCTTTCAAGTGAACTGTTATATTGACGACTTTTCATATGCGCGATATCAGCTTGCAAGACGGTGTTGTAAATATCGGCATAGGTATGTTTGTGTTTAGAAAAATGATCAAAGATAGCTTTAAACACAGTTTCACGGTCGTCTTTATCTTGAAGATCAGCTAAATAACTACGGAAATTACCTTGTGTAACATGAATCTCAGTGCCGTCTTTTAGCGTGACTGTGGTGGCCTCGCCATCTGCCACAGATAAAGAAGAATGCAGTGAGGCGCCTTGTGAACTTAATTGACGGTAATGACCCATTAAAGCCTCTTTATCAGCATCTAAAATATGTTCACTTTGGTGGAAAAGTTTTTGCATAGGAAAACGGTATTCTTTTAGTGTCTCGTCTTGGTCTAAAAATGATTCAACTTTTTTATACCCAAGCGATAAAATTTCTGGTTTTTCAAAGGATGTGGCTTGTGAGAATTCATGAACTAAATGTGACATTTTTTGCACTCTGGCCGCATTTTCAACGTCTTTTTTGTTTAAGTCACTTTTTAGTGATGCGTACTGATACAGTTTGTGCAGTTTAATAACCGCGTCTTTTTGTAATTTATAATACGTTTTGAACTGCTCAAATTCACCAAGTTTACCGCGGTAAGAAGGAATGTCTTTGAGCATGGCTTGTGCGTTTTCAAAATCTTCTTGCCATGACTCTAAATTTTCATACAAATTGGTTAAATCCCATTTCATAAATGTTAGCCTCCAAATATTCTATTTCATATACTTAATCATATATACTTAATCATTATAGCATATCGAAGTTCTCAGTCCTATGTTAGATACAAGCATTTACATAAAAAAAGATACAAGCATTTACATAAAAAAAGTTATAAAAAACTATTTGTATTTTTTCTAATTTGTGTTAATATCAGTATTGCAATAGATAGCTATTCACGTTATAATAAACTATCTTATAAAAGATTGGCAAGGAGTGAAGAACCATGATCCAAATGTATACCACACCGAGCTGTTCTTCGTGCCGAAAAGCTAAAAAATGGTTTGATGAACACCGCATTAATTATCGTGAAAAAAATATCTTTAATGTTAAACTTACTAAAGACGACATCATGCTCATGCTTAAAAATACAGAAGGTGGATTTGAAGATATTATTTCAACCCGTTCAAAAGTTTTTCAGGATAACAACTTGGATATCGAAGACATGTCACTTAGTGAACTCTCAGAGTTCATCATCAAGAATCCTAGTGTCTTAAGAAGACCGATTATTGTTGAAGATAATAAGATGCAAGTGGGTTACAATGAAGATGAAATTAGAACCTTTATACCTAAAAGACTACGTGAGATTATTATGTGTACAACGTGTGATAAAGGTGAAGATTGTGATTACTTGAATGCTTTAGATCAGTATTTCAAGGAGTTAAGAGAAAA
>PWKX01000037.1 GCA_003559585.1 Mollicutes bacterium
GTTAAAAGAAAATAAACATAAGATATGATAAGATTAGGATAGTCAGTTTTGACTATCCTAATCAAATGAATGGAGTCTTTTTATGAAATTTAACCCTATTAAACATGCGTTTAGTCAGTTTATGAGTTATGTTGGTTTATCTATCTTATTGTTTATGGGGACTTTACTGAGTCTTTTGCTCGGTGGTGGCGCATTATTAGCTGCATCTTATCATACCTCATTTAAGTTGTATGTAGATGAGGAACCCGTGCCATTAATACCAACCTTAATCAAAGGGTTAAAAAAAACGTGGGGATACGCAAGTGTGATTTATGGTTTATCAATATTGTTGGCAGTTGGATTGTTTTTCGTTTTTAATTATGCTGGTAATGTTGATGAAACATGGGTAAGATATGCTGTGGCTTTTAGCGTTGTTTATTTAGTTTTGTTCAATCTTTATGTTTATGCCTTACACGCTATTTTTGAACACACATCCATCATACATCTTATCAAAAACACATTGTTGTTTATGCACATACATGCCTGGACAAGCTTTAAACTACTAGGGACAGTGGTCTTGTTTGTCATGATTATTATCTTTATACATCCGGTGATGTTTTTGTTAGGCTTGTCTTTATATTTATTGTTAACAACCATTCATTTAATTAAAGTGTTCACACCATATATCAATCATTTCAAAGGAGCTCAAGATGAAAACAACCTTTAATAAATACCCAAAAACAACCATTGAAGATTTTGATACCGGGATTATAAAAGGCAATGATTCAATCATTTCCTTATTAAAAACTAAATATAAACATGCCCGTATCATTGTTTTAGAGTGTTATCCTGGAACCGACTATGAAACCTTAGCAAGAACCTTCATCAAACCACTGAAACTTAAATCATTGTTTGTTGATCAACTGGCATATGATGAAAAAACATTAGATGCAAAACTGGCTGATCACTTAACCGATGATCGCGTGTTTGGTCGCATGAGTCAATATCAAATTGAAGAATTTTATCCCAGTAAAAACATCGACTATATAAAAAAAACTGCACAAGAAACCACAGAACCGATTATCATTTATGGGTTTGGTGCCAGTCGTTTTGTGCGCGCAGATGTGACACTATACCTTGATTTAGCTAGATGGAATATTAAAAACCGCTACCGTAATGGCATGCCGAATTGGCAGAGTACACAAAAGGATTTAGACACATTAAAAAAAGAGAAGCGTGGCTTCTTTGTTGAGTGGCGCGTAGCTGATCGCATTAAAAAAACCACATTTCCACATATGGATTACTATATTGATGGCAATGATGAAGCCGCGTTAAAAATGGTTACTAAATCTGATTATTTTGCGGCTTTAGAGGAAACTGTCAATAAACCGTTTTCTATGGTGCCTTTCTTTGACCCGGGTGTTTGGGGAGGTCAGTGGATGAAAGAGGTATGTAACTTAGATAAAAATAAAGAAAATTATGCATGGAGCTTCAATGGTATTGTTGAAGAAAATGCTATGTATTATGCTTTTGGTGATGATTACATTGAATCGCCAACCATCAACCTAGTGTTTTTTAAACCGGTTCAATTGTTGGGGGATAAAGTCCATGCGCGTTTTGGAACTGAATTCCCGATCAGATTCGATTTTTTAGATACCATGGATGGTGGCAATCTTAGCTTACAGGTACATCCATTAACTGAATACATCCAACAAACCTTTGGGATGGCTTATACCCAAGATGAATCTTATTATATTTTAGATTCAAAAAAAGGTGGTGTATATATCGGATTAAAAGATGATGCTAAAAAAGAAGATGTTATCAGAGATTTAAGACGTGCTGAAAACGGTGAGATTGATTTTCCAGCTGAATCTTATATCAACTATTATGAGTCTAAACCGCATGATCACATATCAATTCCAGCAGGAACCATTCACTGTTCAGCTACAAACACGATGGTACTGGAAATCAGTGCTACACCATATATTTTCACATTTAAAATGTGGGACTGGGGCCGACTAGGCCTTGATGGTTTACCACGGCCTATCCATCTTGATCACGCTTTACAAAATGTCGTTTGGGACAGACGCACTGACTTTGTTGAAAAAGAGCTGCTCAATCCGTTTAAAGTCATACAAGATACACCCAAGGTAAAAGAAATTCATACAGGCTTACATCATCGACAGTTTATCGAAACTAGACGGCATGAACACAAAGAAAAAATCATGCATGAAACCCATGATTCAGTTAATATGATGATGTTGGTCGAAGGGGAGCGGGCCATCATTGAATCACCCACAAAAGCATTCGCCCCATTTGTTGTGAATTATGCAGAAACCTTCATTATCCCTGAGGGTGTCAAAAGCTTTACGATTGCGCCATACGCACAAAGTGTTGGTAAAACCATTAAAACCATCAAAGCTTTTGTGAGAACCTAACATGGATGGTCTACACATTGTATTATTGATTACTATCTTTGTGTTTATAGTCTTGACAATATGGTTTTATCGAACGCGTCATCAAAACATAAAAAAAGCTGAAGACAATATCTTTCGTTTATTTATGAATGGCGCTTATGAAAACCGGTTATCATGGTTTAAGGTATTAAACACACAGGCAAAAGATAAGAAAAATACGGTTTTCATCGGTGATTCGCTAATTGAGGAATATCCGATTCAAGAAATGTTTGGACGACACGATTACTTAAACCGCGGCATTGGTGGTGACACCACTGAACAATTATTAAAACGTTTAGACCGGACACTAAAAGGGTTACATTACCATCAAGTTGTTTTGTTGATTGGAACCAATGATTTATCAAATAACATCAGTCCTGAAAAAACAATCAACCATATACACCAAATTGTTGACCGTATTAAGCACCTTAATCAAACCACGCGTGTGTTGATATTATCGGTGCTACCAGTCACAGAAGAAAAAATGTCTCATATTGATTTAAAAACAGTGGGAGTAAGAACCAATCAAACCATTGACATCATGAATAAAGCGCTAAAAAAGCTTGAAGGTGCGGTATTTATTGATTTGAACACAAAACTAAAAGATCAAAAAGGCCAGTTAAATCCTTTGTATACTAGAGAAGGTCTTCATTTATCACCACAAGGTTATCAGGTAATCACTGAAGCGTTAAAAAACGTCTTATAATAAAACATATCCGCTAAAAAAGCGGATATGTTTCATTTAAGTTATGATCGCAATTGATAAGGTTAAATTGCCGTTAGCTTGCCAATTGGTATTAGAAGGAATGAATAAAAAATCTCCTTTTCTTACAGGAAGGTCATTAAGATAGCCTTTCCCATCAATCACAGTTATAAAATCACCATGCTTGTGCGCTTGAAATGATTTTAACGTATTAACTTCTTCAAATCTTGCGTCAAAGTAAGTTGGAATCATTTTTGTGGTCATCGCATGATCTGGAACTTTTAATACATCTAAAGCTTCATTAATGTGTAAGGGGCGTTCTTTGTTGTTATCTAAACGCTTGTAGTCATAAAACCTAAAAGTGATATCAGAAGACTGTTGGATTTCTAATAACAGAGTGCCTGCCTTGATGGCATGAAGTGTCCCTGTTTCAATAAAGAAAAAGTCGCCGGGTTTAATGGGATGATGATTGACGATTTCTAAAACTTTATCTTCTTCAATGGCTTGTTTGATTTCATCTAAATGTTCAGCTTTATGTCCAATGATAATGGAAGCTTTTTCTTCACAATCAATGATATGCCAGCACTCGGTTTTGCCTAAAGAATCATAAGCTTTTGCTTGTTGATCATTTGGATGTACTTGAATGCTAAGATCGTCTTGTGCATCAATAATCTTAATGAGTAGGGGAAAATATTCACCCTTTTTATAGCCGAAGAGTGCCCGGTGATTATGCCATAAATCATATAGTGTTTGACCTTTGAAAGGACCGTTAATGATTTTATTCGACTCATTTTTAAAACCACTAATGCCCCAACACTCACCAACTGTTTTAGAAGGCAAGTGATAGTTGAATACCGATTGCATACGGGTGCCACCCCAAATTTTATCTTTAAAGATAGGCTCTAATTTCATTATCATAAATATCACCACCATTATTGTACCATCTTTTGGTATAAAAACCATATGATAGCAAGGCTTAATAGACGAATAGCAAGCTTTATTGGTGTTAATTACCATCCTCCGCGTTATCATAATAGTATAAGGAAAAGAGGTTTTGTTTATGAAAACACCACGCGCGCATGTGATTCACCATACACATTGGGATCCATTATGGTATTTCACAAAAGAAGATGCTTTGGTTCAGTTTAACCACAATTTTAAAGAAGTACTAAGAGGGTTTAAAGATAAACGCATCACAAACTTTTTTTGCGATGGACAAAGCTACGCCATTGATGAGTATTTGAAATACCACCCAGAAGACAAACCATTGATTGCGACTCTTATTAAGGAAAAACGGTTGATGATTGGACCTTTTTATAATCAAATAGACTGTTTTATCACAAGTGGTGAATCTATGGTTCAAAACTTAGCAAATGGGATAGATATTGCAAATAAACTTGGCGGCGCAAGTCATATTGCTTATTTACCTGACTCGTTTGGACATACAATCGATTTTCCCAAAATCTTTAACCACTTTGATATTCATGACTTTGTTATTACACGCGGTGTTGGTGATGAATATAACTTAGATAACGAGTTTTACTTTCAATCACCGGATGGATCTATCGTATTAACCGCTGTGATGCGAGCCGGTTACGGTTATGGAACTTACCCCTATAAAGATGGAACATTACTGACAAATCAAGCAAAAGATTACAACAAATTAGATGTTCATAAGCTTATTAAGCGCTTGCTAAATCACACCACCCTTAAAAATGAATTTGTCTTCCCACTAGGCTTCGATCAAAACCCAGCGATTTTTAATATTGATCAAATGAATAAAACCTACAACGAAGCAGGCATGTATAATTTTGAACAAACGACATGGAAAGACTATTTAAAACGAGTTCGCCAACACGGCCAGAACCTTAAAACCCATACCAGTGAACTATATAGTACACAACATCACCGTATTCACCGTTCACTGTTTTCTGCAAGAGCTGATATTAAAGGGTTACAAGACAAAGTTGAACGTCTATTAACCTATGAACTTCAACCACTAATGAGCATGGTTAGTGAGCTTGGTTTAAACTATGAACACCATACATTAAAAAAAGCATGGTCTATGTTACACGAAGGACAAACTCATGCATCAGCAACCGTGAGTGATATGGTTAATCAGCAAGTGAAAGAGCGAACAAATAGTGCCTATTATTTAAGCGATGCACTCAAACATCATTGCATGAAAATGATTGCTACCTCGATGACGCCTTCTTCACAAAAGATGCCACTTGTTGTTTTTTCGCCCCAACTTGAAATATATAAAGAAAATATAAAAATGACTGTTTATACCAAACACTCAGATTTCTCTATCTCTTATGAAGATGAAGAAATCCCATATACGCTATTAAAACAAGAAAATATAGATGGTAATGTTAAAACCCATACCCTAAAAGACGATGTCGATCAATGGTATGTAAAAAGTGATATTATTATGGCACACACATATCAAGGTATTGGGTATGATACATTTTATATTTCCGATGAACTTCCAACCAAAAGAAACCTCATAAAACCATCATCCCAATCCATTGAAAACCAATATTACCGCATCACAGTAAACCAAGGCATTCATATCACCTCACTAACAACAGGTGAGATAATTCATAAAGCCTTGTATCTTGAAAGCGTTGCCGATCAAGGAGATAACTATGACTTTGATTACGTTTTAGATGATACACCAATCATTGATGATTTTGAAGATGCCTGCATCAGCGAATCATTTGAATCGAACACCGTTCACCGCATCACGATTAAAGGCATGACTTTACTGCCAAAAGATTTACAAGAGCGTAAAAACCTTAAACGAACCACACCAGCACGCTATACATTATCATTGGAACTTGATAATATCCATCCTACCATTCAGATTAAAGGAACCTTTGATAACCAATCAAACAATCATCGCATTCGTTTGGTTGCAAGAGGGAATATATCACAAACCGTTTCTGAAGCAGGAACACAGTATGGTATCATTGAGCGGGCATGCATAGATCCAGCACACAATCATTGGAAAAAGAAGCATTACTTTGAAGAACCAACACCAACCTATCCACTCTTGAATTTTGTCAGTATAAAAACCATTAAAAGCATGATGACCATCCACTCTTTTTATGCAAAAGAATATGAAGTCACCGGAGAAAATCTCACAGATTTAGGCATCACTTTGTTTAGAAGTGTTGGTCATTTAGGCTTGCCTGATTTAAATCGTAGACCAGGTAGACCTAGTGGTTTAGACAACACCATTATAAAAACGCCTGATTCTTACATGATTGGACAACAACCTTTTGATATCGTGATGACCTTAACACCACCGCTTACAGCCACACAAAGACATAAAAACCATCAACACTTATCAAGAGACCCACTATATTATCAAAATCAACCATATCAAAAAGTCACGCCCCGCATCGCATATTTTCCCGTTAATCCGTTGGATGAACAACCGCCTCTGTCGTTTAGGTTTTTACTAGCCGAAAAATGTCCCTCAGTGTTTGGCACCATCAGCAAAGATGTTTCTACAGGAACATATGATATGCGTCTATTCAATCCGGAGGAACGAGCAACCAACGCCCATAAGCTTAAATATTTGAAACCTACGAACTTAACAAATGGACTTGGCCAGATAATCTCACCGATTAACGCCTCATTTTCTTTAAAGCCTTTTACATTTAATAACGTTAAACTAACCGATTAACCTAGACCTAGCTTTCGAGCTGGGTTTTCTTTTAGATTAATGATATTGTTATCAAGCCCTATGCTGTGCTACACTATGATAAAGGCGGTGGTGTGATGAACACAAATTATGAACACAAGTTCCTTATTCAATTATCAAAACAATTTCCTAACTTACAAAGTGCTGCCACAGAACTAATCAACTTA
>PWKX01000029.1 GCA_003559585.1 Mollicutes bacterium
GATAACGGCGTGGCTCTGATCAGATTTGATGTGATGGTTGATGGCGTTTCTATTTATCAAACCCCAAATATTCAAATGGTTGTTAGTGAGGATACGCAAGACAATGTGGTTTACGATCCCCATATTTGGAACGACCCCATAAATATGAAACATATGGTTAACGCTGTTAAAGACGCATTAAATGAACTCTTGCCTGAGGAAGCTGAACATTTTGAAGCAAGAGCCTCAGAATACAGCGCAGCTTTAGATGACATTCACGAAGCCTTCTTAGCCATGCGAGACAGCATTGAACTGCATGTGATGATGCATGGTGGACACAACGCATTCGGTTACTTAATGAACCGTTACGACCTCGATTACATCAACCCTTACCGTGGGTTTTCTCCCGATGCAGAACCAACCCCACAAGCTTTAGCCAATATGATCGACCGCATGAAAGCTTATGACATTGAACACCTTTTTAGTGAGATGTTAATTGACCCGAAAGTGGCAGATGCCATTTCTAGTGAAACAGGGGCAATCATCTTATATTTATATGCTGGTGAAAACCTCCCGAAAGACCAACTTGATGAAGGCTTTAGCATGATTGATGTGTTTAACCATAATTTAGAGCAACTTAAGATTGGACTGAGATACCATGAGTAAAGATGTGTTGGTTAACGTTGATGACATCAGCGTAAAATATGGACAGCATTTAGCATTATCACACATTCACTTTGACATCAATCAAGGCGATTTTATCACCCTAGTCGGTGTGAATGGTTCTGGAAAAACCACATTAGCAAAAAGCTTACTTGGCCTAAAACGCATTGCCAGTGGTAGAATCACATGGGTCAATGGTCAAAAAGTCGGCTACCTCCCGCAACACACTGGCTTAGAAAACCGACACTTCCCAGCCACCGTCGCCGAAGTGGTTGCCACGGGATTAATTAAAGATAAAGGCCGACACACTTGGTTTAATAAAGACGACAGAAAACGTGTTAAAAAAATGTTAAAACTATTTGGCATGCAAGACATGGCTAAAAAGCGTATCGGCAATCTCAGTGGTGGTCAACAACAACGTGTGCTATTGGCTAGAAGCATGGTCATGACCCCTGATCTTCTTATTTTAGATGAACCGACCAGCGCTTTAGACCAAACCTCACGCGATAAATTTTTGAAAGTGTTAAAAAAATTAAACACCGAACAAAACCTTACCATCATTTTAATCACGCATGATGTGGCCAGCATTGAAGGCTATGCAAACCGTGTATTATATCTAGATAAACATTTACTATTTGACGGCTCCTTTAAGAAATTTTTTGAAACCCAACCATTCAGTCCCTTCATTCATACCCATCAACCACGGTATGTTAAAGAAGGTGAAACCTCATGAGCACATTAGAATTACTGCTTAGAGCTTTTGAATACGGCTTCATGTGGCGCGCCTTGATCGTCGGGGTTGCCGTGGCCATCAGCAGTGCCACCATCGGCTCTTTTCTAGTCTTAAAAAAATACGCCATGATTGGCCACGGCCTTTCCCACGTTGCTTTTGCGGCCGTAGCTATCGGCATCGTGTTAAATCAAAGCCCACTGTTTTTCAGTTTACCCATCGTCACCTTCGCCAGTGTGATTGTGTTGAGAATCAACCAAAACGCTAGAATTCACGGCGATGCAGCGATTGGTCTTATGGCAGCGACCGCCATGGCGTTAGGGACAACCTTAGTCAGCACAAGCGGGGGCTTTAACATTGATTTATACAGTTACTTATTTGGTTCTATCCTAACCATTAGGGAAATTGATGTCATCTTTGCAACCGTCTTTTCCGTGATTGTGATCGGTTTTGTCTTATATAACTTTAACACCCTATTCTCATTAACATTTGATGAATCCTTCGCAAAAATTAGCGGTGTTAACGCCAACCGCATGAATACCTGGTTGGCCATCTTCACAGGCATCACCGTGGTCATCGGCATTAGAGCCATCGGTACCTTACTGATTAGCGCGCTTATCATTTTCCCCGCCATCATCGCTTTACAGTTTAGCCGTGGATTCAAAGGCACGCTTATCTTAGCGGTCATCATTTCTACTCTGACCGTGATTGGCGGGTTACTCTTATCTTTCATTCTAGATTACCCATCTGGTTCAACCATTGTCTTACTCAATAGCGGCATATTCTTTTTAATATACATAGTGCGCTCAGCACTAAGGCTTCAAACTTAAGGTGATACAATGAAAATGTATAAAAAATGGTTGAAAGATACCCAATTAAAAGTCACACCTGCACGTTTAAACATCTTGAAAACACTCGATCAAGCTGATGGTTTTTTAACCGCCGATGATTTATTTATGACATTAAAACCAAAGATTAATAATCTTTCTTTATCAACGGTCTACCGCGCCCTTGACCAACTAGAAGCGGTTAAGTTAATAGAATCTGCGACACTTGAAAATAAAAAGGAAGTACAGTATGAACTTGCCCATACCAAACATGCCCATCATCTCATTTGCCTCTCATGCGGCAAGGTCATTCACATTCATGAATGCCCTGTTCATGATTTTGCTAAATCGATGAATAATCAACATCATTTCAAAGTCACGTCTCACACCTTAGATTTATACGGTTACTGTGAAGACTGTCAATAAAAAAGACCGCTTTTTTATGCGGTCTTTTTTGGTATATAGTGTATAGAAAACGTTGTGAAAACAATCACGGCATACATCACCAACAACAAAAGATAAAACGTCGGACCACTTTGTACACTCATAAACAACGAAACTGTAAGCATTAAAATGCAAATAAAGGTTGTAAGCATGGTAAATACAACGGTACTTTTTAACAGCCAATGCATCTTGATAAAATCGACAAATGAACGCTTAATGGATAAGTTCTTAATTTGATCAATAAGTTTCTTATACATCACAATTCCAACAACCATGATGAAAATGGATAATCTAGTCAGTAAGTGTAAATAGGCAAATGCGCCAGTTTTAGGCACATCATACCCCGTTAACATCATCACAGAGTTCATCACCGTTAAAGCTGTAAAGCCGATCGCAATATTGATGCCTATCCCACTATGTTCATACCATGATTTAAGATGCTTCAATGAGTTAAAGACTTGATAACGGCTTAACCATTTGAACAATACCACCCCCACCAACACAAGCGCATAAACAAAAAGCACGCTAAACGCAAAATCAAAATAAGCGTCTTCATGTAATGTTACAAACTGACCCATGATGAAGACCATAAACAACGTTATGACTGTTAAGATTGCCATAATGACACTTTGTTTTAATAAAAATTTAACCGCAGCCATCATAACACCACCTTTATCACAATCACTTAAATCATCGCAAACGTTAAGCGTATAGTCAAGATAATTTTACTTATTGTCTAAAGCAAGGACATCATGGTATGATTAGGTTATGCTTAATTGGGAGGTTTTATTGATGTTAAACCGTTATCAAACAGATATGTGGCGAACCACATTTAAAGCTAGCTTTAATCAAAGATTTAGACCTTATAAAATCATAAGTTTAACTTTACTTTTGTTTTCTACCATCCTACTACTAGCGTCACTGGGCTTCATCGGGGTGATTGTTAGTCGTTTTAATTTAGCGTTATTGATTGTTGGCTCGGTTATCTTTCTTGTTGCATCGCTACTTTTTATCATTGCCTATTTTACGATAAGGTACCGACTTTTTTATCAGATCATGTTACCGAATATGATGGAATCATTATCAAACCGCATGCAACAAGAGCTTGAGGTTGAAGTTTTTCCTAAAACAGATAGAAAGATTCATAGATATACAGGTCTATTCACACGCTCTGCTTCTGCCTCACACACGTTTAAAGTGAACTTTGTTGATGAGACATTGGGTAAGGTACAGATTTTTTATTCAAAGTTCGTGGTTAGTACTGGCAATTCAGCTCATCAAGTGTTTAAAGGGTTTTTATTTCATCTACCAACCGTATTGAATACTAACTTTCAAGTTAGAAGTCGTCAAAAACCATCGCTAAAAGGGGTGCGTTTTGATGAAATTGAAGCTACAGATGATTTAAAACTGTTTGCTGAAAAGGATTTAACCCCCACAAACACTATGCGCTCACATCTAGCGCACGCACAAGCGCTTTATCAAAAACATAACCCTAAACACTTATACGTATCTGTTAGTGAACTTGGCACATGGTATGCCGTAGAACCCAAGAAAAAGGTGTTATCCAAACAATCATTAAAACACGAACACTTAGAATCATTCTATCAACATCTGAAAGACCACGTCATGTTATACCAACAACTATATGTAGCGTAAAAAAAGACCACTTTTGAAACGTGGTCTTTTTTTGATTGATGATATTATTGTGTGTTTGGTTCTAGTTCGTCGGCTGTGGTGGTTGGACTCTTGTATTTTTTAGGGAAAAACTTCTCGTTTAAGTCATCAATTAAGTGAGCAAGACGCTTATAAACAAGGAACGTGATGCCGTAAACCAAAATGCCTAATACCATGTTCATTGGTATGGCAGCGTAAAGAATATACATCCGCATCCAGTTATCTTCATTAATGCCAGGAATGTTACTCATCATCGCAATCAGTGGGGCTGGATCGTTATCAAAAAACAAATATAAATACCAATCAACTAAAAAGAAATAATTGGCAAACACCGCCACAACAACCCAGGTAATCACACCTAATACCGACGCCAACAAGGCACCTTTATACGTCCGGTATTTTAAATAGGTGAGCGATGAAACCAACACGACGCTTGTGCCGATCAAAACATCGGCAAGTTCCCCAACATAAACCGTTGAGGTCCCAATAATGGCTAGCTTAATCACCGTCTTAAGCAATACCACCATCACACCACTTTTCGGGCCTAAAGCAAACCCAACAATGATGGCTGGTAAATTAGAAAATTGAATGTCTAAAAATGTTGCAAACGGCCAAGGAAACTTTAACGTTGAATATAGCAACGCTGAGATGGCGGCCATGTTTGCGATCACAACGATTTGTAAGGTACGGTTTGTTCTCATGGTAATCTCTCCTTTTTATATAAAAAATGCCCGTGAACATCCTCACGAGCATTAGAAAAGTCACCAATAAAAAGGTTTTTCTTCTCCCATCTAGACTATACTATCGGTTCTGGAATCACACCAGATCAGCGTTAGCTCGCGGACTGTACCGCCGGTCGGGAATTTCACCCTGCCCTGAAGAATATTCAATTACACCTGTATTATAAATTATGCTTGAAAAATTGTCAATTAAAAAGAAGGTATAACCACCGGTTCATTCAACCTTAGCGAGTTCATTTAAATGTTCAATTTGTTCTTTTTCACCCACCACAATCATAAAGTCATTTGGCTGTAAAACATAGTTTCCTTTTGGGTTAAAGATAAAGGCATCTTTGACTTCTTTTCTAATCGCTAAAATAATTAAACCAGTTTTTTCAGAAATTTTTGCTTCTTTTAAGGTCATTTGACATAGTTTTGAATTTTCATGAATCATCACTTCTTCTAGATTTATTGAAATATTACCCGTATCAATGATGTGATCCATAAAGTGTGACAAAGAGGGTTTTAACATCATAGCCGCAATCTTTTTACCCCCAATTTCATTAGGTGAAACCGTATTATTAGCCCCGGCACGCCTTAACTTTTTGTATGACGAATCTTCATAAGCTCTCGCCACGATATGTAAATTCTTATTCATTTCTCTAGCGGTTAATACAACAAAAACATTATCAGCATCTTTTGACAGGGTTGAAACAAGTCCTTTTGCCTTATCAATATTAGCTTTTTCAAGGGTTTCCTCCATGGTAGCATCACCATGAATCGCCGGAACATCATTGTCAATTAAATGTTTAATCACAGTTTCATTATTATCTATGACAACAAAGGGCACATAGTTTGATTGAAGATGTTTGACAACGTGCTCACCTGTTTCTCCAACCCCGCAAACAATATAATGATGCTTTAACTCAGCTATTTTTTTCTCCATTTTTTTCACCTTCCATGTGTCATTAAACAATGATTCACTTAAAAATCTAAACGCTGTGGATAAAATATAACCTGCTGTACCGACACTGAACATAATGACTACGATTGAAAACACTTTGGCTTGATCTGTCATCTCAGTGACTTCCGTGTAACCAACTGTAGAGATGGTAATCACGGTCATATAAAGCGCATCTACTAGGGTTAGATCCAGTAAAATATAATACCCTATGGTCGCAAACATTACAATCGATAAAAACAATGCGATTAACAGGGCTATTTTAGTTTTATGTCCCATCACAAGCACCCCTATCTATAACAATCTTTCTTTTATTATATATTAACACATTCAAGTCCACAACCTAACCAGCAACTGACATTTATTCATAATGTGTTAAACATAGTTTTGATTAGGACAGTGTTTTACACAGCTCTTAAGTCCAATATATTCAAATCATGGCGTCTCGAATGACAAAGCCTAATTGGTATACAACGATTATCTATCTCATCCTCTTATAAAATAAACCATGACAAGAAAACATCGCTCAAATTACCTAGCGCCATGTTTCATAAGAAAACCTTATGATGTTATTGACAAAGGCATGTTTATCCGTTATATTATAAAAGTGAACAGTGTTCACTATATGTCACAGCGTTAACAGGAGCGTCTCATGAAAAAAATTATTCTAATATTGATTATCATCACCACACTTATCTTCAGCACCATTTTTGGTGTGTTGTTTTATCTTTCACGAGATTTAGATGACAACAGCAACATCACGATAGAAAGTTTACAATTATCTGAGGTATCTGATGGCACCTACTTAGGCACATATGAAGGTGGACGGTTTAGCAATACGGTTGAAATCCATGTAGAAGATAACACGATTACCGCCATCAATATCATTGATTCCATTCGGTTTGAAAGAACCGAAATCACTGAAAATCTATTGCAAGCGGTTCTTGACAGTCAAAGCTTAGACATCGACGTCGAAGCGGGTGCAACCATCA
>PWKX01000098.1 GCA_003559585.1 Mollicutes bacterium
TATTCATTTTCTAAATAGAACACTAGATTGAAATATCTCAATTAATTGAAAATGTTTGAAACTATTTAAAAAAAATAGAAATTATGCTAAAATGAATTAAAAGTAAGAAAATGCTTACATTCATTTATAAGTACTTTAAAGCGCTTTATATAGGTGTTACATATCATTTGGACTCAATGAGTTTACATGATGATAAGTAAGCGCTTACGAGGTGGCTATGGAAGCTTTGATTTTAGCAGGTGGTTCAGGCAAAAGAGCTGGCGGCAACAAACTTTTGTTTTTAATTCAAGGCAAACCACTCATCATGCACACCATTGACAGTGTGAAACCATTTGTCAACCGTGTGGTCGTGGTCAGCGGTCGTTATCACCATGCTTTAACTGAAGCCTTAAAAGAAGAACAGGCGATTGAAATCATACATAATGAGCATCATGCACAAGGCATGTTTTCTTCTGTTCAATGTGGCATGCGTGTGATCTGTGATGATGTGTTTGTTTTACCAGGTGATATGCCGTTTATTAAAAAAAGCACCTTTCAAGCACTCTTACAAGGATCAGGACATCTGCGTGTGCCTGTATATCAACATCAAAAAGGACACCCTTTATACATCCATCGTTTTCTCATCAAACCTTTACTTAATGAGCCACAAGACAGTCATTTGAAACGTTTCCGTAATCGTTATGATTTGAATACTGTGTCTGTAGATGACAAAGGTATTTTAATCGATATAGATACATTGGACGATTTCAATAAACACGTCAAAGAAAGGGGCTAAGTATGAAGGTTAATGGTTTGTTTAAACCAAAAACACTGGATGAGGCTTATCATAAACTAACAGAACATTCAAAAAATGTTGTCATGGCAGGTGGCGCGTGGTTGCGGTTGTCAAATCGCACCGTTGAGGAAGCCATTGATTTAAGTGTGTTACCACTTAGTTATGTCAAAGACCGTGGTGATGTCGTTGAAATCGGCAGTATGACCACACTGCATGAGATTGAAACAGATGACACCATCAAATCACTGTATGGTGGTATATTATCGCAAGCGGTTAGTCAAATTATGGGGATTGGCTTAAGAAATGTGGTAACGATCGGTGGGAATGTGGTCGCAAGACACGGGTTTTCAGATGTGATAACCCCGCTATTGACGATGCGTGCAAAATTGCACTTTTATAAACGTGGCACGATCTCACTAGAAGCCTTTCTTGACATACGTGGCAAAACCACAGATGTTTTAGAAAAAATCATCATTCCGAAACGAAAAGCGGCGGGTTACTTTAAAAAAGTAACGAAAACGGCGCTTGATTTTGCGATTATTAATGTTTCAGTGACATGTGATGAAGAAGGCTTTAGTGTTGCCGTTGGCTCAAGACCCAGTGTTGGTCAACTCGCCTATGAAGCGATGGGCTTATTAAATCAAGCAAAAGACGTCGATGAGAAACACATCGATTTAGCAGCCTTTAAGGCTGCCGATTTACTAAAATTTAGCGATAACCACCGTGGCTCACAAGCCTACCGAGAAGAACTCACCGCCGTTTATGTTAAACGGGGGCTTTTAGCCGTTAAAACGTGTTTTAATCAAAGAGGTGGGCATGATGATTAATATCACTTTCATGGTTAATCATCGCAAGCACTCACTTGAGGTTAAACCCGGTGAGTATTTGATTGAGACGTTAAAACGTTTAAACATTCACTCAGTTAGACGCGGGTGTGACACCGCTAGTTGTGGTGTGTGTACGGTGTTGGTTGATTTAAAACCGGTACCAAGTTGTGCAACCTTAACAGCCCGCTTAGCAGGTAAAAACGTCACCACCGTTGAGGGGATTCACGATGAGGCTGGTGCACTGGCTGATTATTTCGGTTTAGAAGGCGCTGATCAATGTGGGTTTTGTAACCCAGGCATTGCCTTAAGTGTCCACGCCCTTAAACAACAATCTTCTCCCATTACTGAGGCAGATATCAAACAGGCGTTAACGGGTCATTTATGCCGGTGTAGTGGTTATGTTTCACAAGTGAAGGCCATCATGGCATATTTAAAGGATGATGCCCATGTCTAAAACACGTGTGGTTAATCAAGTTAGACCATCGGTTGATGGGAAAGGCATCATGCAAGGCAGAAAAGGTTATACCCATGATTTTGTACCCGATGATGCTTTAATTGTAAAAGTATTAAGAAGTCCGCATGCTTTTGCTAAAATAACCAGCATCAAAACAGATGAAGCCAAACAGCTCAGCGGGGTGCATTGTGTGCTCACCCACCTTGATTTTAAACGCAAAGCACACACTAGAGCAGGTCAAGGTTATCCAGAACCCTCACCACATGATACGTTTGTGCTTGATTATTACCTTAGATATGTGGGCGATGAGGTGGCGGTTGTGGCCGCAGACGATGAAGATACGGCCTTAGAGGCTTTATCGTTGATCAAAGTTGACTATGAAGTCTTAGAACCGGTTTTAGACTTTGAACAAGCTAAAGATAACAACATCCGTGTCCATCCAGAAGAAGACATCTATGAAATGTTTCCCATTGGCTTTGACCCAAAACGAAACCTAGCGGCTGCTTATCATATGGAAGTTGGGGATGTTGAAAAAACACTAAAAGCGGCTGATGTGGTGGTTGAATCATCGTTTTACACACAAGCCCAAGCGCACGTGATGATGGAACCTCATACCGTGCATGCCAGTTTTGATGTGTATGGCCGCTTAACCCTTTATTCATCGACTCAAACACCATTTCATGTTCGCCGTATCATATCACAAACCTTAGCGATTCCATTAAGTCAAATCCGTGTCATTAAACCGCGTGTCGGTGGTGGTTTCGGAGGCAAGCAAGCCATTCATGGTGAGTTGCTTGTGGCCGCAATCGCCTTAAAAACCAACAAACCAGCTTCTCTTAGGTATACAAGACAAGAAGTTTTTGAATCGACATACACGCGTCATCCAATGCGCATCGATTTAAAAATCGGCGCAAAAAAAGATGGCACCATTCAAGCGATTGATTGCTATGGTTTATCAGATACAGGCGCTTATGGTGAACATGCTTTAACGGTTTTCATGGTTACGGGTTCAAAAGTTTTACCGCTATACAATAAAGTCGACAGTGTTCGCTTTCATGGCGATGTTGTCTATACGAACCGAACCTCAAGTGGTGCTTATCGAGGATACGGCGCCATTCAAGGCAATTTTGCCTTAGAAAGTCTCATCGATATGTTGGCAGATAAGTTAGCGATGGATCCAGTTAAACTCAGAGAAAAAAACATGATGAAAGAAGGCGAAACATCACCCATCTTTGAAATCATGGGTGAAGGCACAGAAGGCACTGCAATGACGATGGATTCTTGCAAGTTAGATGTGTGTGTTGAAGAAGGCTTAAAACTGTCTAAATGGCATGACATCTACCCTAGAAAACAGACAAACAACAAGATAAAAAGTGTTGGCATGGCGATTGCCATGCAAGGCAGTGGGATTCCTTATATCGATATGGGTGCAGCGACCATTAAGTTAAACGATGATGGGTTTTATAATTTAATGGTTGGGGCTACCGATATTGGTCAGGGTAGTGACACGATTTTAACCCAAATTGCCGCTGAAGCGTTGATGACAGAGGTAGAAAACGTTGCTGTCTACTCATCAGATTCAGATCTAACACCCTTTGATGCAGGGGCTTACGCATCATCAACGACATATGTTAGTGGCAATGCGGTTTTAAAAGCGGCTGAATCGTTAAAAGCCATGATGTTAAAAGAAGCCGCTAGGGTGTTGCATGTTAAAGAACGCGACATCACGTTTGATGGTAAAACATTCAAGGCTGCAGACGATGAGATTACCTTATCATCACTGTCTAATCAACTGTATTATAACGATGAACAAAAACAGTTAACAGCCACTGAATCATATGTCGGCCACAAATCACCACCACCCTTTATGGCAGGTTTTGTGACCATTGAGATTGACCCTCAAACGTGTGAATTTGAGATTCTGAATTACACCAGTGTGGTTGATTGTGGCACCACCATCAACAAAGCGTTGGCCAAAGGGCAAATTGAAGGCGGCATTGTGCAAGGCTTAGGCATGGCATGTTTTGAAGATGTGCATATCACCAAAACGGGACGACTCATTTCTAACAATATGCTTAATTATAAAATTCCAGGTGTTCACGACATTCAATCTTTAACCACCATGTTCACCGATAGTTTTGAACCGAGTGGACCTTATGGCGCTAAATCAGTGGGAGAAATTGGTATTGACACACCACCTGCGGCCCTTGCAAATGCGGTTTATAACGCGCTAGGTGTTCGGCTTACGTCTTTACCGATTACCCCTGAAAAAATATTTAAAGCGATGAAAGAAAAGGAGAGAAATCATGCGTAAATCTATGAAAACAGCATTAACCATTATCTTTTTTGGATCGATTTGGGGCTTATTAGAAGCCACTTTAGGTGCGGTGTTACACATGGTCCCTGTGCCGTTTATCGCCGGGGCCATCATGTTTCCCTTAGCCGCTAGCCTTTTAATCATTGCATCAGATAAATTGAAAAGCGTTCATGCTTTGTTCGCGGTTGGCTTACTGGCCGCGTTGATAAAAGCGGTGAATTTTTTAACACCGATGAATCAATGGGGTGTCATTAATCCGATGATCGCCATCGTATTAGAATCCTTATTGATTGTTGGTTTTGTTGCTTACTTAAAACATCATCAATGGCAAAAACAACTCGCCGCATTTATCTTTGTGTCGGTGATGTGGCGTGGGTTATATCTAACATGGTTTGCAGCGCAATTTGCTTTAACCGGCTTTATCGCTGATCAAATTAGTAGTGTTACGAGCATGCTTAGTTTTGCTGTACTTCAAGGTGTTTTTAGTGGGTTGATGGCCTTTGGCTTGATCAAAGTGATTGAACATGTCAATGTTTATGTTTTGGTGCCTAAACGTTGGGCAACAACCATTACCAGTGGATTATTTGCCTTAGCTTTAGTGTTAACCTATCTTTTATAAAGAAAAACAAGCCAAACACATCTTTGGCTTGTTTTCACATGAGGAGTTGAACAACCATGAACGAGATATACAAACGGTTATTAACCTATCAACAACAAGGCATTGATGCCGTGCTTGTCACTGCGGTTAGAAAACAAGGTGAAGGACCGGTGGCCGTCGGTAAAAAAATGCTGGTCAGTGAAGATGAACAAACCATTGGCACCGTTGGTGGGGGCACCTTAGAACTCACCGCTAGAAAACGGATAAAAAAGCTTCTAAAAACACGAGAAAACTTATATGAAACCTATCTTTTAAACGACGAAACCGTTCAAGTAAAAGACGATGAAACAACCCAATTGCCGATGATTTGCGGTGGTGAGGTGTCCTTGTTTTATGAGTTCATTGGCGCCTTAGAACACGTAACAATCTTTGGTGGTGGTCATGTTGGACAAGCGGTGTTAAAGGTTTTAAAAACCATGAATTTTCATGTTACTGTTGTAGATCACCGCGAGGTTGTGCTTAAGCAAAATAAAGAAGCAGACGCAACCTATGAAATGCCGTTTGTTGACTATATCGATAAGCATGGGTTAAAACCAAACAGTGTGGTGGTTGTTTGCACGCCTAACCACGAACAAGATTATCATGTCATCAACAAAGTCATCTCTGATGACATTGAGCTTAAATACATCGGCATGCTTTGTTCACCTGAAAAGCTTAAAGATTATATGGATAAAACATATGAGACCTTTGGTTCAACCATCACGTTAAAAAACTTGTATGCGCCCATTGGCCTAGATTTAGGGGGCGGATCACCTGAGGAAATTGCCATCTCGATTGTCTCAGAAATATTATGGGTGTCACATGGTAACAAAGCGTTAAGACATATGCGGGAGACTGTCGATGCTTCATATCGTTACTGGAAAGATTGATGCCGGTAAAACCACAACGATGCAAAACCTACACCAATCACTTGGCGGTGATGGGTTTGTATCGTTAAAGACGATGAAAGATGGTCGGCCACTTTGCTTTGATGCGTTGCGTCTTAAAACAGGTGAAACAAGACCACTAATCAAACGGATAAGTGATGTCCAAGGTGACAAGACGGCTTTTTCAATTGGCCCTTATGTGTTTTTAAAAGACACCGTGGATTGGATTAAAGAAACATTGAAAACATTACCTGAGACCACCTCAGGACCTATCTTCTTTGATGAGGTCGGTCTATTAGAAATCGATAAACAGGGCTTTTATGACGATGTTGCTTGGTTAATCAAGGAAAACATCACCCTTTACCTATCGGTTAGAACCGAATCTTTAAATAGCTTTTTAAAGACCTTTCACGTGACAACCTATGAGTTAAAGGAGGTTTGATGCATGTATGATGTGGCCATTAAACATGGCAGTGTTTACCTTGGTGATTCACTTGTGAAAACCAATGTATATATTAAGGATGGCAAGTTTAAAGCGATAGGACAAGCCCATTTTGATGCGCTTAAAATCATTGACGCCAAGGATAAGTGCGTGTTTCCTGGCATCATTGATCCTCATGTTCATTTTGAACTTGATTTAGGTTTCATTGTCTCAAAAGATGATATGTATCACGGGTCGAAAGCAGCCCTACACGGTGGGGTGACCATGTTGATTGATTTTTTAGAACCGGTGAGTGATATAGACGGGTTGATTCAAGCGTTTGAAACCCGTAAAGCCCAAGCACAAAAAATGCAATGCGATTTTAAGTTTCACGCCACCATCAAGCAACCAACCTGCGATTTAGAAAAATTTGTGTTGACGATGAAAGATTTAGGCATGAACACACTAAAATGTTTTACGACGTATTCAGAATCTGGCCGGCAAACAGACCATGCCTCGATTGAAA
>PWKX01000174.1 GCA_003559585.1 Mollicutes bacterium
AGTGGCGGTGGCTATGCCATCATGGCTGGTTTGGCCTCTATCATTGAATACATCAATGATTTAACATTCACAGAGGATGATATTGCCTATTTAAGAGGCAAAAAAATGTTCACAGAAGACTTTTTAGATTACCTAAAAACCTTTAAGTTCTCTGGTGATATTTATTCAGTCGAAGAAGGGACACCCATTTTTCCAGGCGAACCCATCATCACCATTAAAGCCAATGCGGTTGAAGCGCAGCTATTAGAAACTTACTTACTTTTAACCATCAACCATCAATCTTTGATTGCCACCAAAGCTTCTCGCATTAAACATGCCGCGGGTAAACGCTTGGTCATTGAAATGGGTGCTAGGCGCGCTCACGGGGTTTCAAGTGCTAATTTAGGGGCTAGAGCCGCTTATATTGGTGGCGCTGATTCAACCTCAAACACACTCAGTGACCGACTATATAACGTGCCTGCGGCTGGAACCATGGCGCATTCTTGGATTCAAATGTATGACAACGAGTACGACGCGTTTAAACATTATGCGGATTTATATCCAAATCAAGCAACCTTTTTAGTTGATACCTATGATACTTTAAAAAGTGGTGTGCCGAATGCCATCAAAGTCATTAAAGATGTGCTCATACCTAAGGGTTATAAAAAGTTTGCGATTAGAATCGACAGTGGCGATTTAACCTATCTTTCTAAACAAGCCCGCTTTATGTTAGATGAAGCTGGATTAAAAAACTGTAAAATTGTTGCGTCAAACGCACTTGATGAACATTTGATCAGCGCGCTGATCAACCAGGGCGCACCCATTGATGTTTTTGGTGTCGGTGAAAGACTTATCACTGCAAAAAGCGATCCGGTTTTCGGTGGGGTCTATAAGTTATCAGCGATTGAATCAAATGGTGTGATCACACCAAAGATTAAAATCAGCGATAACCCTGCTAAAATCACCACCCCGCATTTTAAAACCTTATACCGCATCTTTGATAAGAAAACCAACAAAGCATGTGCTGACCTCATCACAGTCTACGATGAGACCATAGATGAATCGAAACCACTCACTTTATTTGACCCAACCCATACTTGGCAACAACAAACCTTCACCGATTACTATGTGAAGCAATTACTTGTTCCGATTTATCAAAAAGGAAAACTCGTCTATGAGCTTCCTGATTTACAAACGATTAGAAAACGCCGACAAGAGAACTTAGACCAACTGTGGGATGAAGTCAAACGTTTTGATTTCCCACATCAATATTATGTTGATTTAAGTGAAAAACTATGGACTTTAAAACATGAACTGATTAAATCTCATAAGCAAAAACTATAAGCATAACAATATCTAAACCACCCTTTCTTTGTTACAATGAAGGTAGTAAAGAAAGGGAGGTTTTTTTCATGAACATTACCTTTGGTGGCAAACCCGTCACCCTCAACAAAACCCCACTAAGCGTGGGAGAAAAAGCCCCAGATGTCACACTCATCAATAACGATTTAAACACCGTTAAGTTATCAGATTTTAAAGAAAAAATGCTTGTTTTAAGTGTGGTACCGTCGGTTGATACCAGTGTATGCAGCATCCAAACCAAAACCTTTAACAAACGATTCAATGATATGGATGATGTGTTATTAATTACGATTAGTATGGATTTACCATTTGCGCAAAAACGTTATTGTGCAAACGAAGGCTTAAAAGAAGCCATCACACTATCAGACCACAAAGACGCACACTTTGCAGAAGCATTTGGTGTTTTAATCAATGAGATGAGATTGCTCACAAGAAGTGTCTTTATCCTTGATGAAAACCGCACCATTGTCTACCGAGACATTATAAAAGAAATTGGCAACGAACCAGATTATGATGCCACCATCAACGCCATTAAAGATTTGGGTTAACCCCCAAATCTTTTTTTGTTTAATCAAGAGACTTGACAAAGCACGTCATAACCAATAAAATCATGTTGGAATGGAGGGAATTATATGGCAAAAACCAAACAATTTAAAACCGAATCAAAAAGATTACTAGATCTCATGATCAACTCGATTTACACCCACAAGGACATTTTCTTAAGAGAACTGATCTCAAACGCATCCGATGCGATTGATAAACGTCATCACCTAGCATTAACCGATGACAACGTTGAGGGTGAAGATACCTATGAAATCTTCATTAAACTAGATCCAACCAACCGAACCCTTACCATTAAAGATAATGGCATCGGAATGACTGAAAAAGAATTAGAAAGTCAGTTAGGTACGATTGCTGAGAGCGGTTCAAAAGCGTTTATGGACAAACTAGAAGAGAAAAAAGACATCGACATTATCGGACAATTTGGAGTGGGCTTTTACAGTGCCTTTATGGTCGCTGAGCGCGTCTTTGTTAAAACACGCTCACCTTATAGCGATACGGGGTATTTGTGGCAATCACAAGGAGAGGCTACCTATCAAATTGAGAAGACCAACAAAGAGACAGTCGGCACAGAAATCACGTTGGTGTTAAGACAAGACGATGAAGAAACCGAAGATGATTACTCAACATACCTAGAAACACAAACCATCAAAGAACTTGTCAAAAAGTATTCAGATTATGTGCGCTACGCGATTAAGATGGATGTCGAGAAGACAACCAAAGATGACGACGACAACGAAACCACAGAAGTTGTCACTGAAACATTGAACTCCATGACGCCGTTATGGAAAAAACCAAAATCAGAACAAACTGAAGATGCGCTTCATGATTTTTATAAGCGTCAGTACAATGATTTTGAAGACCCACTGCATACCATTCATATCAACGTAGAAGGTTTAACCACGTATACGGCCTTGTTATTTATCCCAAAGAAACCACCTTATGATTTCTACACAGAAAACTATGAAAAAGGGCTGCAACTATATTCTAAAAGTGTCTTCATTGAAGATAAAAACAAGGACTTAGTCCCTGATTATTTCAAGTTTTTAAAAGGGTTGGTTGATTCAGCGGATTTAAGCTTAAACATTTCTAGAGAAATGTTGCAACACAACCGACAACTTAAAAAAATCGCAGCACACTTAGAGAAAAAAGTGAAAAGCGAACTTGAAAAAATGCAAAAAAACAACCGTGAAACCTACACAGAGTTTTATGATGCATATGGCACCATTTTGAAATATGGGGTTTATGATCAATTCGGCGCCAACAAAGAAAAACTACAAGACTTAATCATGTTTAAAACAAGAAAATCTGATGATTACGTTAGTTTACAAGAATATGTTGAGGCGATGCCTGAAGACCAAAAACACATTTATTATGCAACGGGCTCAAACAAAGCACAAATTATGAACTTACCTCAAATGGACGCCATTAAAGAAAAAGATTATGATGTGTTGTTTTTCACCGATGATATTGATGAGTTCATGGTTCAAGTCTTAAACACTTATCAAGAAAAACCATTTAAATCATTAAAGCAAAGTGAAGATGATTTGCTTGATGAGGATAAGAAAAAAGACTTAGAAAACAAAGAAAAAGACCACGCAAAACTCATCAAAGCACTGAAAAAATCACTGAAAGAAAACGTCAAAGACGTTAAATTATCGGGCCGATTAAAAGAAGCACCTGTTTGTTTAGTTAGTGGTGAAGGCCTCAGCATGGACATGGAAAAAGTCTTAAACCAAATGCCAAACCAACCGGGTATGAAAGCTGAGAAAATTTTAGAGATTAACCCTAACCATGACTTATTTAAAGCCTTAGAAAATGTCCACAGCAAAACCCCGAAAAAGATAGACGATTACGCCAAACTACTTTACCAACAAGCGCTACTCATTGAAGGCTATGACATTGATGATCCTAAAGGCATGAGCGACATGATGGTTAAACTCATGATCGATGCCAGTAAATAAGAAACCGCTTCGGCGGTTTCTTTTCATTACGAACATGTTATAATGATAAAGACTAAACATGAAAGAAGTGAAACGATGAAAAAAGCCTATATTAATGCCGTTATTCCCTACACATCTCACGATGCATTTGTGGTTGAAGAAGGCATGTTTAAAAGCGTTGGCAGAAAAAGCCGTATTTTAAACGTTGACATTGATGAAATCATCGATTTAAAACATCAAACCGTCTTACCTGGTTTTAACGATTCGCATATGCATTTACTCGGCTTAGGTTGGCAAATGAGTTTATTAGATACCACCCTTTATCACACCATTGATGAGATCATTAAAGCCGCTCAAAAATTCGAAGAACCCATCATCATTGGCCGTGGTTTTCACGAAGAAAACGTCAAAGAAAAAAGACCTTTAAACAAAACAGAACTTAACGCCATCTCATCTGACAAGCCCGTTATCATTTACCGGGCGTGTGGTCATGTGGTGTTTGCCAATGATGTGGCAATTGAACGCGCCAATCAACAAAACAGCATTACCGCCTCAGAAGATAGCTATCATATGGAAACTGGGGTTTTTAAAGAAGACGCCATCAAACATATACTTAGCATTGTGGCTAACCCTGATCAAACACAAATTAAACATTACATGTTAAATGCCCAAGCGCATCTACTTAAACACGGCATCACAGCGATTGGTAGTGATGATTTTCATATTTTTAAAGGTTTGCCCTTTGAGGTTGTTAACGATGCATATAAAGACCTTGTCAAAGACAATAAACTACATTTAAATGTCTTACAACAAGTCAACTTACCAAACATCGATGATTTAACCAGATTTTTAGCATCTAGTGAAGCGAAAGCCCGTTATGGAACGTATCATTTAGGGCCGCTTAAAATCTTAGCGGATGGGTCTTTAGGTGGACGCAGCGCTTACATGAAAACACCATATCATGATGATCCAAGCACCAAAGGCATTGAAATCTTTGATCATGATGCGTTACTTAAACGCATTCAACTAGCGAGAACTAAGCAGATGGATTTTGCCATTCATGCCATTGGTGATCAAACGATTGAAACTTTGATTAACATCAAAGAAACGTTAAACGACACCGACACCAACCCATACCGTGACAGCATCATCCATGCCCAACTGGCTGATTACGCACAAATCAAGCGTATGAAAGAAGCTAAACTAGGGGCACAAACCCAACCAATCTTTTTAAACTCAGATATCCCCATCATTCAAGAACGTCTCGGTGAGCGTGCCTTAGAAACCTATTTGTTCAAGACGATGATCAACACACTACCACACACCACCATCAGCACCGATGCCCCGATTGAACATGTTAACCCATTTGAAAACTTATACACAGCCATCACAAGAAAATCAATCAAACATCCTGATTTAGATCCGTTTTTACCGAAAGAAGCCTTGCCGTTAAACCGTGCTTTAAAAGCCTACACCGCTACCCCAGCTCAATACTTTTATTTAGAAAATGCTCTGGGTAAAATCAAATCAGGCTATCAAGCTGATTTCATCATTGTTGAGGGGTTAAACATCAATGAACCAGATAGCTTACTAAACACAACTGTCAAGCAAACCTACCATCAAGGTTTATGTGTTTATAGCAAGGAGGCAGACAATGGAACCCTATGAGAACACCTTAGGACAAAAAACATTGCTATCGCTTAAATTAACCGTACTTTGGATTTTGACAATCATCCTATCACTGGGTTTATTAATCGGTCCAGCCACCGCTGCTTTATACAAGTTAATGTTTCATGCTTGGCATACCCATGAGTTGCCAAGCCGGACCATCACACAGTATAAACTAAGTGTGAAACTAACCTTAAAAGATGGTGTCATCTTTTCAATCATCTACGCAGCGCTTATCGCACTGTTGGTCTATTTATACTTCCAAGCCGCCACAACCGCACAGTTTGTCTTCATCTATTTTTTCGGCTTTGAAATATTACTGCTTAGTTTATACACCTTCCCAATCATTTCAATTTTTAAAATGCCTTCCATGAAAGCACAGTTTAAAGCTGTCTTTATGATTGGTAACTTACATGCCTTCACATCCATAACCCTCATTGCCATGTTAGCGGTCTTATTCACCCTAAGTGTGCTTTACACGCCGGTGATTCTCATCTTGTTACTGCCTGCATACATGCTTATGAGCTCGTATCTTTACTATAAAGTGCTTGTCTTCTACGTACAAGAAGACGCATAAAAAAACATGATAACACGTGAACAACACCTTTTATTGAACGTTGAATCCTCAATATTTAGGTTAAATCCGTGTGTTATCATGTTTTTTATATGGTTATTAATTGATGCTCAATGATATGAATCATCGCTTCTGTGACCTTTGGGTCAAACTGTGTGCCTTTAGAGCGCTGCAATTCTTTTATGATTGCTTCTGGTGATTTCCCTTTACTATAAGGTCTTTCTTCTGCCATCGTTGCCACCGCATCAGCCACGGCAAGTACACGACCACCCATACTAATGGCTTCTTGGCGTTTGCCACTTGGATAGCCTTTCCCGTTATACCATTCGTGGTGGTCGATCATCATCGCTGCAATGCTCTGCATCGCTTCAGAGGAAGCCAGGACTTGATACCCGTAATTGACATGTTGCTTGATGTGTTCATACTCATCATTAGATAACTTGGATGGTTTGTTTAATACCGTATCATCTACACCCATTTTACCAATATCATGCAACAAACCTGCCCAGTAAATGGTATCAACCTGTTGGGCGTCAAGTTTTAATGTTTTAGCAAGTGTCTGTGCGATATGTGCCACCACTTCACTATGAT
>PWKX01000147.1 GCA_003559585.1 Mollicutes bacterium
AATAATATTTTTTTCATGGTGGTGCCTCCTTAGTATTTTTTTCTTTCACTGAGTATACGTTCAAACGTTGGTTTTTGTTGGGAATATTTTTATCTTTTTTTTCTTGATGAGATATTTTCATAAAAAAAAGAATGCCTACGATGTAGACATTCCTTATATTAAACCAATTTAACAACGGGTAAAATCATGGGGTTACGCTCAGTTTTAGAAACAATAAAATCATTTAACAATCTAATCAGATCTCTTTTAATGATGCCGACGTTGATGTTGTCAAACTTATCTAATATTTTTTGGATGTGGGCGTCGACTTTATTAGAAATCGCTTCAGTTAAGGCGGTATGTTCTTTCATATATACAAAGCCTCTAGAAATGATGACGGTATTGCCTATCAATGTTTTTGTTTTTTCATCGATGGTCACAATCGCACTTAATAACCCTTCTTCACTTAAGATCTTACGGTCTTTTAAGACGACTTGGCCAATATCGCCAATGCCCTTACCATCGATATACACACTATCAGCTTTAATCTTACCCGCAATGCGGGCTTTGTGTTGAGTTAAGGCTAGCACATCACCGTTATCCATCACAAAGTTATGATCTTTTTTAACACCCGTTCGCTCAGCGGTTTTCGCATGAATTTTTAACATGCGGTGTTCACCGTGAATCGGCATGAAAAATTTTGGTTTCATGAGTTTTAACATCAGTTTTAACTCTTCATTTCCACCGTGCCCACTGGTGTGGGTATCTGTCAAAGGTGAATGCGTGATGACATTTGCATCCCGTTTAAAAAGTTGGTTGATGGTTTTATTGATGCCTGCTTGATTACCTGGGATTGGCGATGAAGAGAAGATGACCGTATCACCAGGTTGAATTTTGATTTGTCGGTGGGTCCCAGCGGCGATTCTAGATAAAGCCGCAAATGGTTCTCCTTGCGAACCCGTGGATAAGATTGTAATCTCATGTGGTGCGAAATGTCTTAAGGCACGCCCACCAACAAACGTTCCGTGTGGGGCTTTGATGTAGCCTAAAGATTGTCCGACTTCCACAGTTCTTTCCATACTACGACCAAACACCGCAACTTTACGGTTGGTTGCAATGGAGGCTTCAATGATTTGTTGGACGCGGTGAATGTTTGAGGCAAAGGTTGCCACCACCGCACGCCCTTCAATGTTGGCGAAAATGTCTTTTAAGTTTTCACTAACGGTGCTTTCACTTTTCGTAAAAGCATCAACCTCAGCGCCGGTTGAGTCTGAGAGCAGACATAGCACACCTTCATGACCAAGTCTTGCCATTTTAGCATAATCAGCATCTTTGCCCGTTGGGGTGAAGTCAAATTTAAAATCACCGGTATGAACAATTTTACCTTGTGGGGTTTTCACCACCACACCAAAGGAATCTGGAATGGAGTGATTGGTTCTGAAAAACGACACACTTAAATGATTAAAACGAATGATATCATTTTCAAAAAATTCAAGCATGTTATACTTGATGCCGCGATGTTCTTCCATTTTGTTGTTAATGAGGCCTGCGGCAAGCCCGTTTGCATAAATTTTTGGTATCTTTACATGACGCAAAAGCCAGGGAATACCACCAATATGATCTTCATGACCATGGGTAATCACCAGCGCTTTAATTTTATCCTGGTTTTCAATAAGATAGGAATAATCAGGGATGACATAATCAATACCCAGTAATGAATCATCTGGGAACATCACACCTGCATCAATGATGATAATCTCATCTTGATATTCCACGCAATACATGTTTTTTCCTACTTCACCAAGACCGCCCAATGCAAAAACACCAACTTCATGTTTTTTCAAAAAAAGATTTTGCATGAGTTGTCCTCCTAAATCGTATCGATTCAACTTAACCTATTATAGCTTATTTCGAGCGATAAATAAATGCATATGTGTTATAATTTTTATAAAGGTGATGCTTATGAGAAAAAAGTATATCATATTTTTTGATATTGACCAAACGCTTTATGATCCTGAAAATAGATGTGTCCCCACCTCTAGCATCAACGCCATTAAAAAGTTGCATCAGCGTCAGGATACTTTTATCGTCATCGCAACTGGTCGTGCCCCATACATGCTTGATATCATTGATGACATCAAGCCTTTTATTGATATGTATGTGACGATTAATGGTCAATATATTTATGATGAAAAACGCATCATTCATGATGAACCGATGCCACAAGCGGTGGTTGGTATCATCAAATCGGTGTTCATCAAGCATGATCTACATTATGGGTTCATTGGCCGACAAACACAAGCGATTAGTGTTTTAGATGATTATGCAAGGTGTATGTTTAACGAACAAAACTTACCCTTTCCAGTTGAAGACGCTCAGTTTGATGTAGAACACGCTGTGTATCAAATGTGGGCATTTGCCAAAGATGACATCAAAGATAAAATCAGTGATGCATTACCTGATTTAGCGGTTGTACCGTGGTTATCAGATGGCTTTGATGTGATTGAAAAACATAAAAGTAAAAAAGAAGGTGTGCTTAAAGTGCTTAGGCATTTAAACATACCACTTAAACATGCCTACGCTTTTGGTGATGGGCATAACGATAAAGAGATGTTGTCGGTGATTCCGCATTCCTTTGCGATGGGTAACGCCACAAAAACAGTCAAAGCGACAGCCACCTATCAAACCAGTGCCTACAACGAAAAAGGCATCGAACAAGCCTTAAAACGGCTCGGCTTCATAGATTGAGAGGACGACCATGATTGCACATGTACTCATAGACATTAAACACCACGCAGTGGATCAAAGCTTTGATTATCTCGTACCAAAGCACCTTGAGCACACGCTAAAAAAAGGCATGCGCATTAAGGTGCCTTTTGGCACGCAAACCATCACTGGTGTCATCATTGATTTTGCCAAGACGAGTGATATCACTTCGTTAAAGGTCGTTAAAGACAGTTTTGATGGGTTTGTTTTATTTGACGATGAACGTTTAAACCTAAGCCAATCATTGGCCCATAAGTATCACTACCCACGCATCTCTTATCTAAATGCGATGTTGCCAAGTGCGCTTCATTTATCATACGCCACAGCATATGAAGTGCTCGATAAATCTCGCCTGCCTCACCGTCTACAAGGCTATTTTGAGCATACCACAACCATCCATCAAACAGCAGTCGAACCTAAAGATTTAACACATATCAAACAAGCCATTGATGATGGTTTAATCCACGCCAAACCCCGCATCAAACAATCAGCAAAAGCAAAAACCATCACCATGATGCGTTTGGTTGCCTTAAAACCTGTTAAAGGACCGGCCCAACAAAAACTGATCAACACCCTAAAAGCCTTAGGGTCTCAGGCCGATAAAAAAACCTTGTTAGAAAAGGCCGCTGTTAGTGAAGGCCCACTGCAGACACTGATTAAAAATGGACTCATCAAAAAGGAAGAAACCGAAGTGTACCGCCAGTTAGAAAGCATGTTTAAAGAAACCGATAAACCCATTGAGTTAAACGACGAACAAACCGCTGCACTTAAAACGATTCAAGCGTCATTTAATGAAGGTAAAACCTTTTTATTACACGGGGTGATGGCCAGCGGAAAAACCGAGGTTTATATCAAGTTAATCAAAGCCTTAACACCTGGTCAACAAGCGCTTGTGCTTTTACCTGAAATCGCCTTAACCCCAAAACTGTTATCACGGTTTAAAGCGGCTTTAAACGAGCCTGTGGCCGTCTATCACTCAGGGCTAAGCGTAGGAGAACAATACGATGAATGGCGCCGTATCTTAAGAGAAGAGGTCCGGGTGGTGATTGGCACAAGAAGCGCCATTTTTTCACCGCTTAAAAACATCGGATTGATCATCATCGATGAAGAACAAAGTGAAACCTATATCCAACAAGACCATCCTGAATATGATGCGGTTGATGTGGCACAATTACGCTGTGAACATCATCAATGTCCCTTAGTTCTTGGCTCAGCCACACCATCTGTGAAGCGCTATTATCAAAGCGTTCAAGGACAGATTACCCGCATCACCTTAAACAAACGCCCCATCAGCATATCGCCACCAACGATTCACATCATCGACATGAAGGCATCGTTTAAACAGGGCAACAAAGGGTTTTTATCAAATGAACTGAAAACCGCCATACAAACAAGGTTAGCCAACCACGAAAAAACATTATTGATGATCAATCGCCGTGGTCATAGTTGGTTTGTCTTATGTCGTGATTGTGGGGCGCGTGCTTTATGTCAAAACTGCCATATTTCTTTAAGCTATCACCAAACGACCAACACGTTGCACTGCCATCACTGCGGCCATAAAGAAACATTTACAGGCATTTGCCAAACGTGTGGGTCCCACCGCATCAGACACATGGGGCTTGGCACTGAACGCGTTGAACAGATGCTAAAGGATACCTTTAAAGAAGCACGCGTGTTAAGAATGGATAAAGATACCACCACCAAAAAAAGTGCCCACGAACACATCTTATATGAATTTGAAACAAGCGGTGATATTTTAGTTGGCACTCAGATGATATCTAAGGGTTTGGATTTTGATGATGTGACTTTAGTCGGTGTTTTATCAGCGGACATGGGTTTATTTGTGCCCAGTCATTATGCTGAGAGTGAAACGTTTTCCCTTTTACTACAAATCGCTGGACGCTCAGGTAGACGCGACACAAAGGGTGATGTTTACATTCAAGCTTATCAAGCCGATCATCCAGTGTTAGATGCGGTGGCGGCTCAAGACTATCAGCGGTTTTATGAACGTGACATTCGTTATAGAAAACTTACCAAAACCGAACCGTTTTACGCGTTAAGTTTAATTATCATTAAAAACAAAGATGAAAATAAAGCGATGGTAACTGCCATGAAAATGGCCACCGCATTAAAACGTGCCTTAAAAAAAGATGTGATTGGCCCAGCTGATTACGCGTATAAAAAAATCAATCAATATTATCAAAAACAAATCATCATCAGACACCAAAAAGAGTCAAAAGTCTATGATTTATTAAACCGACTTAAAAAAACATATTTTAAAGATGGGACCATCATAACCATCACACATAACCCCAGACAATTTTAGGAGTGAGACGATGACCATTATTTTTATGGGAACCCCAGCTTTTGCGGTTCCTTCACTACAAGCCATGCATGAAACCTACGGTGTTGACTTAGTCATCACCCAACCTGATAAACCGGTTGGTCGCAAAAAGAAAATGCAACCATCAGCGGTTAAAACCTACGCGGTTAAATCAAAAATTCCGCTACTACAACCACGCAAAGTCAGTGACATCAAAGCCTTTATCACCACGATGAAACCAGATCTCATCATCACCGCTGCTTATGGTCAGTTTTTGCCGGAGAGTATTTTAAAGACCGCGCGCATTGATACGCTTAATGTTCATGGGTCACTGTTGCCACATCTACGTGGAGGTGCCCCTATACAGCGCGCCATCGAACGCGGTGATAAACAAACCGGTGTTACGATCATGAAGATGGTTAAAAAAATGGACGCCGGGCCAATATACGCGAAGGCTTCAACTGAGATTCATGATGATACCACCGCCTCAGCGTTATTTGAACGCCTGAGTCAATTAGGCGCTGAGTTGTTAAAAAAGACGGTGCCAAGCATTATTGATGGCTCACTGCAACCAACCCCGCAAGATGAATCACAGGTGAGTTACGCCCCTAATTTAACGCGTGAAGAAGAAGCGCTAGATTTAACCAAGCCCGCTGTTGACTTAGACCGTAAAATTAGAGCCTTTGACCAAAACCCAGGTACCCACATCACCGTTGATAATACGCGCATCAAAGTCCTAAAAGCACAGCTAATCCCGACTGATAATAGTCATAAAGCTGGTGAGGTCATCACGCATGCTAAAAGTGGCCCTGTGATTCAAACCAAACAAGACGGCCTTCAACTATTGATGATTAAACCAGCTGGCAAACAAGCGATGTCTGCCAAAGATTATTTAAACGGTGCTGGCAGAACGCTTTTCAAAGTCGGAAAAGTGCTTGTTTAAACACTTAGCGGTATAAAATTACCATAAAAGGTGCTATAATATATGGTTAGATACCCTTAAACAGTAAAGGAGCTAAAATCGATGAAAAAAAGAACCTTGTTTTCTCGTGATGAAATGTTAAAAATGAATGTTGAAACATTGAATGATAGAGGCGTCTCAGTGGGTGAAATTGCTGAAGTTGCTTACGCGCAACAATCGAAATGGACCTCGGATGTTTCACGTCAAGATTGCATTGAATCAGTAGAAAAAATCTTATCACTACGTGATACCTTTCATATTTTACAACTCGGTGCAGAAATCGACCGGTTAACAGAAGAAAACAAAATCAAAGAACCCCTTCGAGAAATCTTGCACTCAGATTTAGGCCTATTTGGCATTGATGAATTATTCGGCCTTGAACTGGCAGGCTTGTTTGGGACCATTGGTAAAACCAACTTTGGTGATATTGATGTCAACAAACCATCTGTGGTAGAACGCTTAAATGCTGATGGCAAAACAAAC
>PWKX01000116.1 GCA_003559585.1 Mollicutes bacterium
CACAGGGATTGATATTCATGGACAAAAGCCATACTTTTTGATAGAATACACTATGGTGATATAATGAGAAAAACCTCAAATGTAGAATTGTTTTATGATTATTTAGATCAAAGCGCAATGGCGTTACATACACATGATAAAACACCGTATTTAAATGGCCTTACCTTAGCGCTTGATTTTTTGTTGGATGACACTTTGCCTGATGAATCTTATCATGATGTGCAACCGTCATTAAATGCGTTCAAAGCTGATGTTATGGACATTGACTTTGATAAAGAAACAGTCCGTAAAGCGATTCAACTCGCCTTACTTAAAGGTTTTAAGGCGCTTAAAGTGACCAACTCAATGATGACACCTGATACGATTGGGATGTTTATCAGTTATTTGTTGAAAAAGTTATATGATGATGAAACGTTGAGGATTTTTGATCCGCTTGTTGGGACCGGTAATCTACTGGCTACCATCAACAATCACCACCGAGAAGGACACACCTTTATCGGCACAGACATCGACCCATTACTTTGTCGTTTGTCCCGAAATGTCTTGGACGCTTTAGATGTGCACCATCAAATATACCACCAAGATACTAGAACGTTCGATGGGTTAACCACAGATTTAATTGTGTGTGATTTCCCAGTAGAAAAGAAAAACCGTAAAGAGATGTATTTTCCCTATCAAATCATTTTGAAACATATGCATCATTTAAAAGACTATGGCTTTTTGATCGCGGTCATTGAAAATGATTTTTTCGATCAAAAAGAAGCTGAAGACTTTAAAAAGACATTGTTATCAACGATGCATTTATATGGCTTGATTAAACTAGATGAAGGGTTGTTTAAAAACCACCCAAAAAGTCTTTTAATTTTACAAAAGAAACACGATGAAGCCGAAACGTTACCGGACTTTCTTTTGGCGGACTTACCACCTTTTACAGATGAAACAGCATTTAACAAAACCATTGAAAAAATAGAGCATTGGTTTAAGAATAGAAAGGTTGATTAACATGATTATTATGGCAGTAAATGCAGGAAGTTCAAGTTTAAAATTTCAACTATTGAATATGCCTGAAGAAACAGTCATTGCAAGTGGTGTGGTCGAGAGAATCGGTCTGCCAAACGCTGTGTCTACCATTAAATTTAACGGTGAGAAAAAATCTAAAACCTTAGATATGCCCAATCATACAGTGGCGGTTGAAACGGTCTTGTCTATTCTCGTAGACTTTGGCATTGTCAAAAGCATTGATGAGATTGCTGGTGTGGGGCATCGTGTGGTTCATGGTGGTGAAAAATTTAGTGATTCAGTTTTGATCACTGAAGATGTGGTTAAAGCCATTGAAGCGGTGAGCGATTTAGCACCACTTCATAACCCAGCCAACTTAACAGGGATTCAAGCTTTTGAAAAAGCTTTGCCTGGTAAACCAATGGTTGCTGTTTTTGATACAGCTTTCCATCAAACCATGGAAGAAGATGCTTATATGTATTCAACCCCTTATGACTGGTATGAAAAATATGGCGTTAGAAAATACGGGTTCCACGGCACAAGTCACAAATATGTGTCTGAACGTGTCGCAGAAATCTTGAAACAAGATATTACGGATTTAAAAACCATTGTGCTTCATATCGGTAATGGCGCAAGTATTTGTGCCGTTGATGGAGGCAAGAGTGTCGATACATCCATGGGATTCACACCTTTAGCCGGTATTTCGATGGGAACTAGAAGTGGGGACATTGACCCAGCCATCATCGAGTTTATTTCAACAAAAGAAAATAAAACCATTCAAGAAGTGATGAATGATTTAAATAAAGGCTCAGGCTATCTTGGTGTTTCACGAGTGTCTTCTGATTCAAGAGATTTGTGGGAAGCGGCTTATAATGGCGATAAAAAAGCATTTTTAGCCATTAAAAAACAAGCTAAAATGATTGCAGATTATATTGGTGCTTATTTCATTAAAATGGGCGGTGTAGACGCCATTGTCTTCACAGCTGGTGTTGGCGAAAACGCACCCAATACCCGCGAATTAATTGTCGATAACCTACACGCTCTTGGTGCTAAACTGGATCTTGAAGCCAATGAAGTTCGTGGTGAAGAACGCATCATTTCATCTGATGATTCTAAGGTTAGCCTACTTGTTGTGCCAACCGATGAAGAAGTGATGATTGCCCGTGACACCATGCGTTTAATGGATCAATAAATAATTAAAAAGTAAACGACTATGTTCGACGTATCATTAGGCTGAAGGAGGTTTGATGATGAAGAACATAGTTTTTTTGTGGATTTTTGTAGGATTTTTGTTGGTGTCTTTAACATCTGTCAACGCAGAGGCAAGGTATGATGATAGCGTGAATGTCAATGACGGTGATGCCTTAGAAATCATCGTTGGAGGTCATCGCATCGTTAAGGAGGGTGACTTTAACATTTTAGGTTCATTAGCTTTTGATGAAACATGGATGTTTTATGGCTCAAAGTTAGTTAAAGATAACCATGAACGGGTTTACCATGGGTATTTGATTGAAGTTGGTTTAGAAGGGGAGATTTTGTTTGAATTTATCTCAGATGATCCCTTACAACAAGAAATCACCCATGTGATTGATTTTAATGGCACAGCCCTTGCGGTGATGAGTCAAGAAAGTGAAATGCATCAAGATTCAAAGAAGAGTACGAAGTTTATGTGGTTTAAAGACGGTGAAGTTAACCATGAAACAAGCGTAGAGATGCACGGGTTTAGAGCATATACCATTATTGATGATATGATTTATTTAGCGCGTTACAACAATGGTCATTATGACTTAACCATTGATAAACATCACACTGTAAATAAAGAACTTTTAAGAGGTTTGGCTGAGGATAAAACGTATGATGGCGAGGTCACCTTTACAACGCTGAGTCCATTATATGTAGATGGTTATCGTTATGGCGTTGGGACCCATGTGATTAGCTATCCTGGTTATTACACCTTAGAGACCCCAAGGTTTTCAACCACATTTTCTGTCAACCCAGTCTTAAAAAACATTGAACATGGCCGCGTCTATGATGAAGACATCACACCAATGATTAGTGGTGGTCAAATCTTTGTCAATGACCAAATATTTCCAGTGGGTGGGACCATTAAAGACCCTGGACATTACCGTATTGATGTGTTTGGTAGAAATGGTATGAAAAAGACGGTTGACATCACACGATCACACGATTTACAAGGGGTTATTGATGGGGAAATTTATGATGATCCGGTCACGGTTCATTTCACAGGTGATGCCTATTTAAACGGCCAACCACTTATGAATGGCCGTGTCATTGATCAAAATGGGCGTCACACCTTAACCATTTCAGGTGAGAACGGGTATGAATCAACGGTTGTGTTTGAGCTAAATCAAGACTCAAATCAAGGCTTTTCTAAGCACTTGGGGTTAGGCATTGGTATTATAACCTCAGCTGTTTTCATTGCGGGTGTTTCAATGTTAGCAATTTTCAAAAAATGGAAATAACTTATGCCTCGGCATAAGTTATTTTATTAAATAGTATGTTATAATTAAGCTATGTGACAGAGGTGATGTCATGCATCCTTTTTTGTGTAACGAAACAGCCTATAGCTTCAAGGGATCAACGTTGACCATTGAAGATTTAATCAGCCATGCTAAAAACCATGGTTTTTCTCATATGGTACTTTGTGACACCACCATGCATGCGGCGTATAAGTTTTATCACCAAGCAATTAAAGCAGGTATTAAGCCAATCATTGGCTTACAATTTAAACTAGAATCCACGTTTGATTCAATGCCTCTACAAGTAGCTGTTTATGCCCATAACCAACAAGGTTACCAACAATTACTTAAATTAGCTTCGGTATCAGCGGTTTATCAAATTGTCACATTTGAAACCCTTAAAACTTATGGTGATGAGATGACTTTGGTTGTTGATACAAGTGAAGGTGAGGTTGCACACTTACTTAATCAAAAGGATCATAAAGCGGTTAAAACCTTGTTTGAAACATTGCGTACGCTGACGCAATCATTTTATTTAGGCGTTGGCGATCAAGCGTTAAAAACACAGTTTAATGTACCGTGTGTGCCTTTTTATCGTGCTATGTATTTACAAGAAGACGATGCACCAACCCATGATGTGCTAAAACGCATTTTACAAGTTGAAAGTCAAAGCACACAAGCCCAACCCTTAAACCTTGTTGAAACATTATCTCAAGACCTTGATGCTGAATTAGCCGCCTTTTTATCAAAACATGCGTTGTCTTTAACTTTCAAAGAAGCAAGGCTTCCCAGTTATCAAACACCTGATGATATTCCTTCTGATAAGTATTTGCGAGCTCTAAGTAAAAAAGGACTGGGAAAACGCTTATCTAAAACAAAAAAACCATATCAAGCATATGAAAAAAGACTTGAAAAAGAGTTAAAAACCATCCATGAGCTTGGGTATGACGATTATTTTTTAATTATGTGGGACGTCATTAAATATGCCCGTAGTGAACATATTTTAGTGGGTCCTGGACGCGGGAGTGCACCAGGGTCACTTGTGTCTTATGCATTAGGGATCACGAGTGTTGATCCAATTGAACACGGATTGTTGTTTGAGCGTTTTTTAAATGCGGCAAGAATGAGCATGCCTGATATTGATGTTGATTTTCCTGATCGAAAACGTGATCAAGTTGTGCGGTATGTTAAAGAGCGCTTTGGCGAGACTTGTGTTGCTTTAATCTGTACGTTCGGTACCTTTTTAACTAAAAGTGCTCTAAGAGATTCGGCTCGTGTATTAAATGTTGATAAACGCTATGTTGAAGAAGCGATTCAAACGGTTAAAAATTATGATTCAGTATCTGCTTTATTCGGTGATGCTGATGTTAAAAACCGGATGAAGCAAGATGAAACCTTGAAAACATGGTTTCATGCGGCGTCAAAGCTAGAAGGCTTGCCTAGACACGTCTCAACACACGCAGCTGGGGTTGTGTTAACCGATCAGCCCCTCATTGATTACACGGCGATTCAGCCTGGATTAAATACAATGTATCAAACGCAATATGAACAAGCCGATTTAGAAGATCTGGGTCTTTTAAAGATGGATTTTTTGGGGTTAAGAAATTTAACCCTCATAGAAGATGTTGTTGAACAAATCAACATCGAGACAGAAACGCTCATCGATGTATATAAGTTGCCGATTGATGATGAAGCAACATTTCGCATGCTTAGAGATAAAAGCACCACAGGGATTTTTCAATTAGAATCTGATGGCATGCGTCAATTAATCAAACAAATGAAAATACGGTGTTTTGATGACATTCAAGTGGTACTTGCGCTTTATAGACCTGGGCCAATGGAAAGCATCCCGCACTTTTTAGCAAGACGTTTCAATAAAGAGAATGTTGAGCAAATCTCCGTTGAGATTGATGATATTTTAAAACCGACACAAGGCATTTTATTGTATCAGGAACAAATCATGGCTATTGCGGTTCGTTTTGCTGGGTATTCGCTTAATGAAGCGGATTTGTTAAGACGTTCAGTCAGTAAAAAAGACGCAAATACTTTAGAAAAAGAACGCAAACATTTTATAAAAAAAGCAACCGAACAAAACAGGGATAAAGCCTTGGCAGAACGCATTTATGATTATATAGTTAAATTTGCTAATTATGGCTTTAACAAATCACATTCTGTGGCTTACGGGTTGGTCGCCTATTGGATGGCGTATTTAAAAGCCAATTATCCTGCACAGTTTTTAGCTGTTTTGATGCAAAGCGCATTGAACAACGCCAGCAGTATGCGTCATTACATGCAAGAACTACATGAATACGGGTTGAAATTAATCTCACCCGATATCAACTTATCAACAGATCGGTTCGTTAAAAAAAATCACGCCCTTTATTATCCCTTGTCCGGGATTAAAAATATTGGTAAAACAACCATTGAAGCGTTTAAAGCATTGAAGTCAGTCGATACAACTTCATATGCCCATTTTGTTAAATCAACACAAGGTGTTTTTAATAAACGCCATCATGAATATTTAATTTACAGTGGGGCATGTGATGGCTTTAAGTTAAATAAACGGACCATGAAAGAAAACCTAGATGCATTGTTACATTTTTTAGATTATGATGAATCTTTTGCTTTGTCTGATTTTGTATTTGAACGTTACGAGGAATATGATGAAGCGATTTTAAGAGAAAAAGAAATAGAGGCGATTGGCTTTAACATTCGCTATGATGAGTTTAAAACCTATGAGCCATCTGCGGTTAAACATCAATGGTTATGGCCAACAAACTTAAAGGATGCACCACTGCATCAAAAATTGACAGTGATTGCACGCATCACTAGACTAAAAACCATCACAACCAAGCAAGGAAAAAATATGGCATTTATAACGTTGTCTGACCGAGCTGTTGATATGGATAGTGTTTGTTTTCCGCAAACCTACA
>PWKX01000170.1 GCA_003559585.1 Mollicutes bacterium
GCACACATATGAACAAGGTTTTCGCCTTGATGGTTGATTTGATGCACATTGACGTCTTCTTTAATAAAAAAATGAACAAGCGCTAAAGATTTTCGTTTAACAGCATAAAACAAAGCGTTTTGATTGAACGCATCGGTTTTTTTGCCGTCTTTGCCATGAAAAACTTCTAATTTTTCTTTTTTAAAGGCATTGATAATGTGCTTACTTGCATAATCCATAGACATCACCCAGTTTAAGCGTACCACAAGGTCAAAAAAAATACCATACGATTTGTATGGTATTTTTCTATTGATGTCATTATCTTACTGCATCTTTTAAAACTTTACCAGCTTTGAAAGCAGGTGATTTTTGAGCAGCGATGTTGATTGGCGCACCAGTTCTAGGGTTATGACCTACACGTGGTTTACGCTCTCTTACCTCGAAAGTACCGAAGCCAGTTAAAACTACCTTGTCGCCGCCAACGAGAGCTTCTTGAATTGAACCAAGTGTTGCGTTTAAAGCTGCTTCTGCATCTTTTTTAGTTAAACCTGATGCATCTGCAATTTTAGCAATTAATTCTGTCTTATTCATATAATGAATACCCTCCTTCTTTTTTATAACTTATGCTCATTATAGCAACTCATTAAGCCATTTGCAAGAAAATCAAGCTTTAATTATGAAAAAAAGGGGAAAATTCCCCTTTATTTAGGCTTGTCTTCACTCTTTGAGTCCCTTGATAGCAGATGAGAGAGTACCACTTTTGGTTCTATTTTATTAAAAACCACATCATAAATCGCATCAATGATTGGTGTGTCAATGTCTGCGACCTTCGATAGCTGATAAGCCGCTTGGGTAGTTCTAATACCTTCTACGACCATCGTCATCGACTTCAACGTCTCTTCTAAATTTTTACCACTGCCGATTTTATAGCCTGCTTGAAAGTTTCTAGAATGTTCTGAGGTGCATGTGACGATTAAATCACCAATGCCGGATAAACCGTATAGCGTTTCAGGATCAGCACCTAAATGGGCATAAATTTTATGCATTTCAACCAATGAGCGTGACATAAAGGCCGCTAACGCGTTATCGCCTAAGCCTTGACCTCTAATGATACCCGCGGCTAAAGCAAAAATATTTTTCAAAGCACCACCGAGTTCAACACCTTTTAAATCAGTGCTTGAATACACTCTAAAGTATTGTTGGTTGTGAAACATCGATTGAACAAATTGAGCGGCTGCTTCATCTTCACTGGCTGCGGTTAATGCGGTTGTCATCCCTTTAATAACTTCCTCAGCATGCGAAGGCCCCGATAGAGAAACAATGTGTTTTATGTTTGATTCAGGCACCATCTCAGCGATGATTTCACTGATGCGTTTAAAGCTTTCTGGTTCAATGCCTTTAGCGGCATTGATGAAGGTTTTGGCTCCTTTTATAAAGGGCAATGCTTCTTCTAAAGCACTGCGTAAGACTTTAGTTGGCACCACAAATAAAACAACATCCGCATGATTCATCGCTGTTTCTATGTTTGTGGTGGCTTTAATGTCTTTTGGAATATAGGCATCTAATTGCACACAAAGATGCAAACGATTGATGTTGTCGACGGTTTTTTCGTTGATGTCGTAAACAAGGACATTGTGGTGGTTATCTGATAATACTTTTGAAAGGGCTAAGCCCCATGAGCCACCACCGATAACGGTTGTATTCATTTAATCACGCTTTCTTAATATGATTTTAATCGGGGTGCCTTCAAACCCAAAGGCTGCCCGTAAGCGGTTAATGATATAACGTTCATAACTAAAATGCATCCACTCAGTGTTGTTCACAAACAGCACAAACGCAGGTGGTTTGGTTGCGACTTGTGTGGCGTAATACACTTTGATCAGACCACCGTTATGGCTTTTAGGTGGACTCATATGAAATGCATCGTTAATCACGTCGTTTAAAACACTGGTTTGTACGCGTTTTGTGTATTGTTCAAACACAGAGTGTATCGCTGGAAACAACGTATTAATACGCTGTTTTTTAAGGGCCGATAAGAAGATAATCGGTGCGTAAGCTAAAAATTGGAAATGCGCTTTAATTTTATCTTCCCATTGATTCATCGTGCGTGTTTCTTTTTCGACAGTGTCCCATTTATTAATGACAATGATGCTAGCTTTACCGGCATCATGGGCATAACCAGCAATGCGTTTATCTTGTTCTAAAATGCCACGTTCAGCATCAATTAGGATTAAAGCAACATCGCTTCTTTCAATCGCACGCATGGCCCGTAAAACACTATATTTTTCAGCTTCTTCATAGACTTTTCCGCGTTTTCTAAGTCCAGCGGTATCAATCACCACATACTCTTGATTATCTTTGGTAAAGATTGAATCAATCGCATCACGGGTGGTCCCTTCAATTTCACTAACAATAACCCGGTTTTCACCGAGCAACGTATTCATCAGTGAGCTTTTACCGACATTTGGTCTGCCGATTAAACAAAAACGCAACACACTCTCATCGTATGGTTCTTCTGTGGCATCAGGTAAAATCTTAATCGTTTCATCCAGCAAATCCCCAATACCAATGCCGTGGTGGGCTGAAACAGCGATTGGATCGCCTAAACCAAGGGCATAAAACTCATAAAGGTTATCTTTTAATTCTGGGTTATCAACTTTGTTGACTGCCACTAAAACAGGTTTTTGGGATTTATAAAGCATGCGGGCAATCCATGAATCTTCTTCAGTGATGCCATTTTTCGCATCCACGCATAAAATGATGACATCGGCTTCTTCAATCGCAATTTCCGTTTGACCTTTGATGTCATGGACAAAAGGGGCATCGTCAAAGTCGATGCCGCCGGTGTCGATAATATTAAATTGTTTCGTTAACCATTCGGCTTGTGCGTAAATGCGATCACGCGTTAAACCTGGGGTTTCATTGGTAATCGACAGTCTTTCGCCGATGATACGGTTAAAAAGACTGGATTTTCCAACATTTGGACGGCCAACGATCGCCACTGAAGGTAGCATAGGCTTATCCCCTTTATGTATGTTAGTTTTTTAAATGCTTATTGTTTAAAGTTTTTTAATTTATCAGCGAAAAGTTCGCCTAATGTTTGTGATTGGTCTTCTTCGTTTTCACTACGTAAATGTTTCTTAAACTCATCACGCACTTGTTTTTCATCGTAATCTTTTTTGGAAATGACCATTTGCCATTGTTTTCTATCAAACTTTTTCACAATGGCGTTGATTACATCTGATTCTTTTAATACATCAGACACAGCATCAACATGCGCATCTTGTATTTCACTGATTGGTAAGAATGCATACACACCTTGAACGTCTACTAACGCCCCGCGAGATTGAATCTCTTTTACCTCACCACTGACGGTTTCACCAACTTTGACTTTCACATCATCCCAAGGGTTATATTCTAAATGTTTTTTAGATAACTGCATGCGTCTGTTTTCAACGTCAATAGATAAAATTTGAACATCGATTTCCTGACCGACTTCAACTTCACCAGCAAGATTGAAACGTGGGTCCCACGCGTAATCGTTTTTGTTGATGATACCAGCCACATCGCGGTCAACTTCAACCAAAATACCGAATTTCATTTTTTTAACGATTTTACCTTTAACTTTGTCGCCAACCTTATGTGCTTCTGCAAAGGTTTCCCATGGTGTTTTTTGCAAGGCTTTAAGTGAAAGACCACGTTTTTGGTTTTTAGCTTCTATGACTTTAACTTCAACTTCTTGACCTTCTTTAACGATATCACTTGGATTAGATGTGCGGTGATGGCTCATTTCTGAGACATGAAGCAATCCTTCAACTTCGCCAAAACGAACAAAGGCCCCATAAGGCATCACTTTTGAAACTGTACCTGTTTTAACATCGCCTTCTTGAATGGTTTCAAGTTCTTCTTTTTTCTTTGCTTGTTTTAATTTACGTTCAACCGCTTTATGTGAAACAACTAGTTTTTTACGGCTGATTTCGATGATTTTAACTTCTAAGGTTTGGCCAATGAATGATTCGAGATCGTCTTGATAGCTCATCGACACCTCGCGTGCTGGCATGAATAGGTCTAAGCCATAGGCTCTTACAATAAGACCACCTTTATTGCGTTCTTTAACTACCGCTTCAAAGGTTTCCTCATTTTCAAATTTATTTTGTAAATCTTCAAAAATTTCTTGTTTTTCAATGTCAATTCTTGAAAGCAATAAAACCCCCGCATCATCATCTTTTTTACGAACGATGGCTTCGATTTCGTCACCTTCTTTGTAAAGTTCTTTTGCGCTGCCAATGTCTTTAGTCGTGAGGTTATCTAAATAAATGGTACCTTCTGTGGAGTAACCGACATCAACAATCACCTCGTTGTCTTTGACTTGATAGACGGTGCCTGTCACCTTAGTACCTTCTTGTAAATTTTTAAAATTCATCTGTATCTTCCTCTCTAACTTTTGCTTCTATGGTTTTAACCACATCTTCAATGTCCATATCCGATGTGTCAATCACAATCGCATCTTCAGCCGCTTTTAAGGGGCTGTGTTTTCTGTTTGAATCAAAATCATCTCTGGTGATGATTTCTTGTTTTAAATCATCTAAGGGAATATGAATGCCGTTTTTAGCGTTTTCTAAAAAGCGTCGTTTAGCGCGGGTGGTCACATCGGCGGTTAAGAAAAATTTATAATTTGCTTTTGGTAATACATTATAACCGATATCCCTACCATCCATGACAACATCATGGTCTCTTGCAAGTTTTTGTTGGCGTTCAACAAGTACCCGCCTAACTAAAGCATGAGAACTAACCAGTGAAACATTATTGGAAACCTCACGAGAACGAATGTCTTTTGATACATCTTTACCGTCCATAAATAAGACGCCATTTTTATAATCAAACTTTGTTTGATCAAGAAAATCAAAGGCGTCTTCATCATCTAAATCAACATTCAATCGCATGGCTTTTAAGGTTATTGCACGATACATCGCGCCTGTATCTATATGTGTGTAATCAAGCAAATCAGAAACCAGTTTAGCGATGGTACTCTTACCTGCCCCAGCCGGTCCATCAATGGCAATTTGTCTTTTCGGCATTCGATCACCTCTTTAAAAATCATAACCATTATATCACAAATGATGGCTTTTCAATAATACTATTTTACGTTATTTAAGCTCAGATTTCAAAGAGATGGGTGATTTTCACAGTTATTAATTTGTTCTTGATAATGTAAGCGCTTTTTGTTATACTCTATACAAATGTAAGTCTACGTACAAACACATTATTTAAAGGTTAGGAGAATGAGGATGACAACATTTTTAATGCTTGCCCTAGCATTTAGCATCATGGGTATTTTGTATTCAGCGGTATTGTTTTACAAAATCAAGAAAATTAAGAAGGGTAACGCACGTGTTGAAGAAATAAGTGGCTATATTCGTGAGGGGGCCATGGCGTTTTTATCAAGACAATATAAAATATTAAGTATTTTTGTTTTTGTTTTATTCTTTGTTATTGGTTTTGCAATTAACTTTGAATCAGCTGGTGCATTTTTACTTGGTGCATTTTTAAGTGGTTTGGCTGGATACCTTGGTATGCGAGGTGCGGTTGCGGCCAACTCAAGAACGGCGACCAGTGCTGAACAAAGTGGCATGAACCTCGCCTTAGACATTGCTTTTAGTGGTGGTGCGGTGATGGGGATGGCGGTAGTAGGCCTTGGCCTATTTGGTTTAATTACTTATTACTTAATTGGTACCCATCTTTTATCATTAGACATCTCAGCGATGACACAAGTCTTAACAGGTTTTGGGCTTGGGGCTTCATCCATTGCGTTATTCGGCCGTGTCGGCGGCGGTATTTATACCAAAGCGGCTGATGTTGGGGCCGATTTGGTTGGTAAGATTGAAGCCGGGATTCCTGAAGATGACCCTAGAAATCCTGCGGTCATTGCCGATAACGTCGGCGATAATGTCGGTGATGTTGCTGGGATGGGGGCTGACTTATTTGAATCATATGTCGGCAGTATCATTGCGGCGATGACACTCGGAACGTTTTTAACCGGTGTTAACGGCAACAGTTATCCACTACAAGGCGCTTTATTCCCTATTTTCTTAAGTGCAGTGGGGATCATTGCGGCGATTATGGGAACCTGGGTCATTCGAACCAAAGAAGCCGATGAGCCACACAAAGTATTGAAAAAAGGCACCTATATGGCTGGGTTTTTGTTTTTAGTTTTTACAACAGGATTAACATGGTTTTATGTTGATGCGGGTTATTTTGTTAACTTTGGACCACTCATTGCTATTTTTTCAGGTTTGTTGGTAGGTATTTTAATTGGTTTTATCACCGAATTTTATACATCGAGTGATTATCATAAAGTTAAAGAAATTGCTAAGCAAAGTGAAACCGGTCACGCCACCAACATCATTGGCGGCTTAAGCATCGGCA
>PWKX01000046.1 GCA_003559585.1 Mollicutes bacterium
CACTTGATGATTTCACATCCGGCAACATATTTTGATTAACACCAAGGATATCACATAGTTCATCATCCCATGTTAGTTCGTGGATGTTAAAAAGTAACGTTCTTGAAGCGTTGGTATAATCTGTGATATGGGTTCCACCCGTTAATTTGTACACCAACCAAGAATCGATGGTACCAAAGGCCAATTCACCTTGTGCCATCTTTTCTTTTGCGCCGTTGATGTTGTCTAATATCCAAGCAATTTTTGTGCCTGAAAAATAAGGGTCTAACAACAAACCAGTTTTGTCTTTAAATAAGGACTCATGTCCCGCTTCTTTTAACCGATCACAAATCGATTGGCTTTGTCTTGATTGCCAAACAAGCGCATTATGAATGGGTTTACCTGTTTTTCTATCCCACACAACGGTGGTTTCTCGTTGGTTGGTGATACCAATGGCTTTAATTTGATTGGCCTTGATATCACGGTTAACCAGTGCCTGGGCAATCACCGATAAGGTGGATAACCATATTTCATTGGGGTTGTGTTCGACCCAACCAGGTTTTGGATAAATTTGCTCAATTTCTTTACTGGCCTCACTGATCACTTCGCTTTTTTCATTAAAAATGACAGCACGTGTGCTGGTGGTGCCTTGATCGATGGCCATGATGTAGGTTTCCATATTATTGACTCCTTTATGCATTCTAACCATGAAAGAGGCGGTGGCTAAGCCCCGCCTCCCATAATGATGGTTAGAATAAAATGTAGTTAAAGTTGGTGGCGGTGTTGGCAACCATGATGGCTGTGAATAAAAGTGCGTTAACAAATCCACTCAACCATATATTACCAGTTCTTAAGTATAATTGTCTACTAAAAATCGCCGCTAAGATTAATACTGGTACGATTGGGAATAAGACAATGTAGCCTAAAGCCATGTCCCACTGCCATAAAGCACCGGTGTTGAAGAATGTTAAGTATTGAATTAACATCACAAGGACGATACCAAAGACATTGAAAGTTGCCATGATGGCTGTGGTTGCCCATTCTGGTAAGTTTTTGAAACGGCTGTTGGCGATGATAAAAGCGTTGATGGTAAAGTAAATAGACAGTAACAACGCATAGCGCAACATCGTTGCAACTTTAATGTTTTCAAAGGTACGAATGTTAAAGGTCCAAATTCTAAAGTCTGTGGTGAATAGACCATGAACGATGAATAATACTAAGTATAGACCACCAACAATACTAAACGCTAATAAGATGGTTTTTCCAAAGTTCTTACCCGTAATGCGTGTCACAGTTCCTGGTTCATCGCCTGCTTTTTTACCAACAATCAAATAACCGATAAAGTAAAGCGCTAGGCTGATTAAACCAATGGCTGTTGCCCACACAACAACAGGGTTTGTGGTCGGTTGTGGGAAGCGTTCAGTGATAGGGAAGAAATGGGTGCCCCATCCATACGCATCAGAATAGAAATAACGGATTAAGAAACCAGCAAGTAAGGTGATGATGGCGCCGGTACCTAAAAACTGAACATAACGTGGCCAACCACTTATTTCACCTGGTTCTTTTGGTTCGCCTTTTAAGGATTTAAATAACGATGACTTTAATAAAAGATCGGTGAGTGGCAGTAGGAGGAAAAAGAACCCAACTAAACCAACTAAGTTAAAGAATTCTTTAACTGGCCAACGCATCGATGAGGCTTCAACAACATCAAAACCTTCAGGTGTACCAAAAGATGCGTAGAAGAAATCAACAATGTACTCTGCACTTTCTCTTGAAAAGTGATTACGTGGATGGATTTCATTTGGTTGATAGATGACTCTAAAAGCTTCATCAGCAGGGTTTTCTGCCGAGAAGTTGGCAGGACCACTGGCTGTATAGAAGGTACCAGATTCAACAGCACTGGCGCTAAAGTCTCCATAAATACCTTGAATAAAAGCGGTGCCCGTTGGACTTTCAAGGAAATCTTTTGGTAAGTACTCATATTTCATATCGTTGCTGTAATTAGGATCGTTTGGATCAAGTGAAGCGTTATGTTCTGATTCATCTGATCCTGGTGTGGATTCCTTATAGAAGAACTCATCATATTTACCTGCTAGATTACCAACAGGCGTGTTCATTGGCGCTGCATAGAAACTAGACCATGCTTGAATGAGTGCTGCACCAATTTTATTAGCTTCTGCGCCAGCGGCTAAAGCATTCATCATTTCTTCTTGCGTCGCATCATCAGGATCAATGCCGTTATCAGCATAATAGTTTTGAATCGCTTCGCCTTCTTTTTGTGCGTAATGAACAAGCGTCATGGCTGTATCAAATCCACCCATGGAATGTCCAGAGATACCAATCATATCCTTATCGACATAATCTTTGGCATGTAACCATTCTACCGCGTTAACCATACCGGTTTGATCACCTGTTAATGGATTGTTAACACCATCAGGTAAGGCACTGTGTCCGTGACCCAATCGGTCAACCGTTAACACAATAAACCCACGTCTTGATAACTCTACGGCATTTTGTGCTTGTAATTCACGGTTGTTTAAGTATCCGTGTGATAAGACAATGGCTGGTAGTGGGTTATCAGCACTGGCATCATTAGGCTTGTATAACAAGGCACTGTACTGAACACCATCCCCAAAATCTTCTCGGATGTCTTGAACTTCAACACGGTAAAAATCAGATTGCAACATTGAAGCGAAAATACCACTGATAAGAATTAATCCAAGCGCGATGAATAATCTTACCATTGTTTTGCTTTTTAAAAACTCCATACTGTTTACGTCCTCCTAAAATATTTTTTTATAATAAAAAAGTCTAGAGACGCCAAAAAAACATAGTTTTTTTGCGGACTCTAGACTCTCCAATTAATATTAACTTGTGTATATAATAGCACGTCTTTTTATTTAATGAAAGCCCTTTTATGAGATTTCTTATCTTTTTTATAATCATAACGGCTTAATTAGATGTGTGATTCACGCATTGGTGGTGTCATAAAAAACCCCTAACCAAAGGTTAGAGGGCGATATGTTCATGATGGTGTGGTTAAAGTTATGACCACAAAGATACCGTCGAGGTGGTGATGGCGGTGATGCCAAGCTTTAAACAAGCATCCATGGTTTCTTTGGTATCAATCAGCCCACCCATTAATATTTTAGCTGGGGTGACGGCTTTAATTTTATCGATCACCGGCGCGGTGGTGGCCGGTAAGACTTCTAACACATCCGGTTGAACTTTATGGATGAGATCTAAGGTTTGTTTTAAAGAATGTGAGTCTTTAAGGAATACTCTAAAAACACCGAGGACACCTCTTTTTCTACATAATTCTATCACCCGTGGTTTGATGGTGATGATGCCATCAACATGGAGTGATTGAATGAGAAAAATCGCTCCAAACTCATCAGATTTCAAGCCTTTAATCAATTCTAAATGAACCAACACGGTTTTATCGTGTTCTTTAAGTTTTTTAATTAAACCTGGTAATTGAGCCAATTGAAAATTCATTAAAATACCAATCTTTAAAGGGCTTTTAATAAACGTTTCAACGTCTTTATGATTAGAAAGAGCGGGAATGACGGTTTGATTATTAAACATGTGGTAGCCTCCTAATTAAATGAAAAGGCCAAGCAACATCGATTTGCTTAGCCTTTTTGTGATCAATGTTCAATCAGATGTTTTTTGTGGATCAAGGTTTGTTTAAACGGGGTTTTCTTTATTCTCTTGAATGGCAAGGTAAGAACCTAGACCAATTAAAATCGCACCAACTGGTGTTGAGAAGAAATAAAACGATCCAATTAAGCTAATGAAGAAAACAATCAGTAAGATACCACTAACGATTAAACCAAAATACATGTAATAAAGATGTTTTTTAAGTCCGCTTGCTGCGGTGGCAATCATGATGAATAGTAATAATGTGATGAAAATGTAGCCGCCTACATCTCTGGCGCCAGTATCTTCCATGTTATGAATCCGAAACATATAAAATACATACCATAACAATTCGATTAATCCACCTAGCATAACAACAACTAAGCCACTAGCGTAACGTTTTAATGTGTTCAAAACCATCTTCCTTTCTTGTGATGTGTCTACCTTTAAAAAGTAACATATATTAGAAAAACTTTCAAGATTAACTTAACCTTTGTTCCTTTATATAAGGCTCGCAAAGATTTTTTGAAATACGACTTGACAAGAAAAATATTTTTTTGTATATTTTTATTAGCAGTCATGTTCAATGAGTGCCAATATGATATTAGGAGGTTATAAATCATGTTAAAACCACTGCATGACCATGTGGTCTTAAAAAAAGATGATCCTGAAAAAAAGACAAAAAGTGGGATCATTTTGACAACACATGATCAAGATAACCCTACCACCGCTTCTGTTGTGGCGGTTGGCCCAGGTACTGAGGATCATGTGATGTCTGTGAAGGAAGGTGACACCGTTGTTTACAAATCATATGCCACAACGGAGGTCACCATCAACGACACGACATATTTAATTATTAAAGAAAGCGATATTTTAGCGATCATGGAGGGATGATTAGATGAGTAAACACATACTATATGGAAAAGAAGCCCGTGATAAGATGTTAAAGGGCGTTGATCAATTGGCGTCTACGGTAAATGTCACGCTTGGTCCTAAAGGCCGTAATGTCATGTTAGAAAAAGCTTATGGCTCACCGCTCATCACCAATGATGGGGTGACGATTGCTAAAGAAATTGAATTAAAAGATCATTATGAAAACATGGGCGCTCAGCTTGTACAAGAAGTTGCCAGTAAAACCAATGATTCAGCCGGTGATGGCACCACCACCGCAACGCTGTTAGCACAATCAATGATTCATCAAGGCTTAAGAGCCATTGATACTGGGGCCAATCCTGTTTTGATTAAAGAAGGGATTGAACGGGCGACAAAAGCAGTCAGTGATATGATTAAAACACATTCACGAAAAGTAGAAACATCACAAGATATCGCCTCAGTCGCCAGCGTTTCAAGCGGTTCTAAAGCGATTGGTGATATCATCGCCAAAGCGATAGATAAAGTTGGCCGTCACGGTGTGATTACGGTTGATGAATCAAAAGGCTTTGACACAGAGTTAGAACTGGTTGAAGGGATGCAATATGATAAAGGCTACATCTCACCTTACATGGTATCTGACCGTGAAAAAATGGAAGTCACCTTAGAAAATGCGCACGTGTTAATCACAGACCAAAAACTGTCGACCATTAAAGATGTGTTGCCGATTTTAGAACAAGTCGTTGAAACCAACAAACCACTTTTCATCATCGCCGATGATATTGAAAATGAAGTGGTCTCCACGTTGGTGGTCAATAAACTACGTGGTACGTTTAATGTGGTGGCAACAAAAGCACCTGGTTTTGGCGATAACCAAAAAGAATTGTTGGCTGATATGGCAGCTTTAACCGGCGCAACATTCTATAGTAAAGATTTAGATATGGACCTTAAAGAAGCGAAAATTGATGATTTAGGTCTTGCAAAAAAAGTTCTTGTTTCAAAAGACTCAACCACCATTTTAGAAGGCAGTGGCAACAAATCATTGATTGAAGAACGCATCGAGGCGATTAACAACCAACTTAAACACACAGACAGTGATCACGAACAAGAAAACCTTAAAGAACGTTTAGGCAAACTAACAGACGGTGTGGCCATCGTTAAAGTTGGGGCGACGACTGAAACGGAAATGAAAGAAAAGAAACTCCGCATTGAAGATGCCCTCAACGCAACCAAAGCGGCTGTTGAAGAAGGCATTGTCATCGGTGGGGGCGCTGAACTGGTGGCCATTTATAACGCACTTAAAGATGTTTTGAAAGATGACATCACCGATGTGCAAAAAGGCATTAATTTAGTTTTGAACGCCCTTTTAAAACCTGTATATCAAATCGCTGAAAATGCCGGTTATGATGGCGATGAGATATTAAGTCTTCAAAAAGCTAAGCAAGATGAAACCGGCTTTGATGCAAAAAGTGGTCAATGGGTGAACATGCTTAAAGCTGGTATTATTGACCCCACCAAAGTCACCCGTAGTGCGATTGAAAACGCCGCATCGATTGCTGCGATGTTTATCACCGCTGAGGTGGCTGTAAGTTTGATTGATGAGGATTCACAGTCTTCAAGTCAAAACAACATGCCGCACGGCATGATGTAAAAAAACGCCACGAACCCTACAAAAAAGGTCGGAATGATGGACATTCCGACCTTTTCTTTAGGTTGTTTTCTGTGATTTAATGGCCTTTTTATGCGCGGTTTTTAATGCTTCTAATAACGGTGTTTCTTCATCGCTTTTAATGAGTAATACATATTGGTAACGTCTGAAATCTTTGATTGATTTAAATTGAATGA
>PWKX01000205.1 GCA_003559585.1 Mollicutes bacterium
AAAAAAATTCGTTGGATGAATCTTCAACACCGAGTAAATAATCAATGTTTATTCTACAGTGCAAACGTAGTGCAGATATTAAACATTAAAAAGTGGTTTTTCTCAAAATGTATCGGGGTTATGGTTTTAACACTGATGCCTATTGTCCTTTTCGGCCAGCAACAACTACCAGCTTTTCCTGGAGCTGAGGGGTTTGGAGCATATTCAGAAGGCGGTCGTGGCGGTGAAATCATCAAAGTAACTAACCTCAATGATAACGGGACCGGTAGCCTAAGAGAAGCTATAAATCACGACGGTCCTAGAACCATCGTATTTGAAGTTGCCGGTACCATAACTCTCGATTCAACACTTACCCTGTCAAATCCCTACATTACAATCGCGGGACAATCCGCACCACCACCGGGAATTACTATACGGGGAGAACAGGTAAAAATCGAAACTAACAATGTTATCATCCGTTTTATAAGATTTAGGCCAGGAGATTATAACGAACGCCGGCCGGAAGATACGGATTGGAATAGTATGGACGGCATCAATATTGCCAGAGAAAATTCCGATGACATACATGACATTATCCTTGACCACTGCTCTATAAGTTGGGCTACAGATGAAAATATCTCAATTTGGCATACCACTCGAAATGTCACTATCCAAAACTCCACCATAAGCGAACCACTACACCATTTCCCGGATCACGAACAATATCCGTACTCTGGCCAAGGACTTTTAATTGGCTTAAATGCCACAAAAATATCTATTCTGAGAAATCTATTCGCGCATAATTACGAGCGTCATCCTTATATGAATGCCAACGGTACACTCGATTTCAGAAACAATCTTATTTACAATGCAGGGCGACGCGTGGCTCGCTTTCAAAGTGCCCAGGGTGTAAAACAGCGTAATAATTATGTGCACAACTATATCAAACCCGGACCTGACAGTTACTACGAGTCAGAAATACAGATTCGCCGAACCTCAAAAACCCGAATTTATAATGGTAAACTTTATATCCAAGGAAATATTTCTGTAGGCCGCATTCAGCAAACCACTGATAACTGGAGTATGGTAATCGACGAGGAAGAGCTCATCCAATACCCTGATACAATACAAAGTGAAATTGAATTTCCAATAGTACAGACCAGTACCCTACCAGCCTCAGAATTACCGGACGTAATTCTACCCAAAGCCGGTGCATATCTTCCCACACGTGACCGAATTGATGAAAGAATTGTATACGATGTAGAGAATAAGTCGGGAAATATTATATCTATGCCCTCTGATGTATTTGGTTGGGTAATAAAAGAGAAAGTATATCGTGAATTAGATCCTGGGAATGCATGGCAATCTAATTATAATATTGATCTGTCCAACCCTGACGAGGCTCATGCTGACTTTAATAACAACGGTTATACGAACATTGAAGAGTTTTTAAACGGTACAAATCCACGCATAGATGAATCGGACAGATGGATCACGGATATCTACTCCCCTGGTACTGATGCTGGAGGTTTAGGAGTATTATCTTCCGGTGATTTTAATCATCAACCTGACGGTTTTAAAGTACATCAAAATTATCCCAATCCCTTTAGCAAACGCACAACACTACGGGTTACTATTGATCAAGTTGATAACTACGCATTGGAAATCTTTAGTGTAATTGGCCAACGTGTAGCACTGCTTCTTGAAGGCAGACTTCATCCGGGAGACTATGAAATGCGCTGGAACGCTGAAAGATTACCTTCGGGGATCTATTTTATCCGCCTCTCAAGTTCAGATGATTTTCAGGTAAATAAAATGACTCTAACGAAGTAATACCCCAAGCTAGAGGTTTATTTTTTCTGAAATTTGTTTCACAGCCTTTTCCAAATCCTCTTCTGAATTGCTATTTACATGAATAACTACAGTTTCTTGACCTTCTAACACTTGAAGATCACTGATTGAATTTCTCATTTTTCCTATTTGTCGCTCAGCTGACTCTATATCAAACAGGACATCATCCTTTTGCTGACGTTTTTGAAAAATCTCGGGCTCAACATGGATTACAACCACAATATTTGGAATTTCAGGAAAGAAGAGAGTTAACTCATTTTCCGTTGCCATCTCCGATAATATAATTTTGCTCCGGCTTATTTTGCGCAGTCGACGAAATTTATGCAAGATCCCTTCATCTAAAATCAACACCTCTTCAGAATTTCTATGTTTGGATCTAGCCATTGCAAGCGCTGGAATTATTTTTCGCATAAATTCTAAAGTTCCCCTAACGCTTTGTGTGGTTTGATATGTTTTTCTAGTCCAAATTGCTATAGTCCTCGGAATTCTTACTACAGACGAAAGCTTTTCGAAAAGGGAAAAATCATAAGGAGTCTTGACACTAAATCCATTCATTTCGCATTGTAATTTCAATGCATTCATGAGCCGAGTTTTACCCGAGTTAGTGATCCCTACAAATTCGATATAAACTTTATTTTTCACTCTCTCCTTTGGTACTTTTGGTTATTCGCATAATGTTCATTTTCTGTAAGGGTGCAATACAATAGAAACAGAAAATAATCAGGTAAAAAGCTACAAAACGAAAATCAGTTACAAGCGGCTCTTTTAGTTCTAGCAGAAACATCCATAAGGTAAAAACAACTATAAGCAGTTTTTCAGGCAATTCAGGTGCTTTTTTAAACGAGTAGTAGCAAATCATGCCAACGAGGGTATATATCAGAGTTAGTCCAATTAGCCCCGTTCCAAACAACCTGCGCACTAACCCCATATCAGAGGGTATTCTGTGGAGAGAAAATGTTGTAGGATCACCGAATATAAACAGCATAAGCTCTTCAGGAAAAAAGAGATGTTCGTCCAAAAGTATATTTACCGTTCTTGATTCTCCGCGCGTTAAGAGATCCCCAAACTCACCAAACGCCCATCTGGTAAGGGTACTAAATACATCTCCCCCACCAAACACTTGCGTGTAGAAGGTTTCCATCATCAAAAAACCACCCACAATCACAACCGGGAACAATAGTGCTGACGTAAGCAGTTTTCGGGAAATACGGCTTTTATAAATAGTATAGATTGCTAAAAACCCAATAATAAATGGTAATATTATAAAACCTGTACGGCCGGTTAACATGACAGAGGCGGCCAGTAATCCGAGACATAGTAAATCAAAAAGGGTCCATTTCCAGTTCTTGGCTTTTAAAATTAAATATGCAGTAATAAGCATACCTGTACCTTGGAATGCAGCAAGAGTTGCCCCTGCTCCATGGGTAAGTCCGCGTGACCGGTATGGATGCAGAGCTGATAGATTCCCCCCCTCCGGAATGAATCGCAGTGTAAGCAGTTTAAAATCCATGCTAAAAAAGTAGATAATGATAAACAGTGCCTGAATCACTATCAGCACTTGAATAAAACGCATTACTTGTCTAAAAGAATACTTCTGTTTATAAAACCAAAAAGCAAAAAAGAGACTCCCTATAAAAACCTGAAAGAAGATTAAAAATGTGTTCACAAGAAGTCCGATATCTTGAAACATGGTGACCACAGAGAGCATTAACACCCACAGAAACAGAAGACACCAAAGTGCAAAAACATTCTGTATACTCCTGTCTGTACGTAAAACCAGTTCTCTTTTTTCAAATGAAAAGATAACAATAGCGGTCAGTACACCAGCTGCAATAAGTTGTGAAGTGTAAGCCGGTAGAAATGTGAAATTAACACCATAAAAGAAGAAGAAGAGAAGGAAACCGATTCCTCCTATACCTAACCATTTATTGATATGTGAGTTATTTATAATCACAATATAAATTCCAAAACTTTACGAGCCCGGCTTCGCCATGTATACTTATCAACAATCTCATTAAAACCATTTGTCGCCAGTTTCTCTGCCTTCTGTGGCTGATTTATCAACTCTTCGATCGCTGCTTTCCACTTCATTGGTTCATCTCCGGGTACCAACAGCGCATTATTGCCATTCTCTAAAACCTCCCTCAGTACGGGTAAATCGGAACAGATCACAGGCCTGTTTGCCGCCATATATTCGAAAATCTTCAGCGGAGACATCCATCGCGATATCTCTTCCCCCACATTTACATGTTCCTGAAAAGGTGCGAGCAGAATATCTGCATCACTTAATACACGTTGTACATCTGAATGCGGTATAAAACCTTTAAAATCGACGTTAGGCAGCTGACCGATTTTTTGTTTCCAATTCCGAACCTCTTCATCACTTCCCCCGGCTATGACAAATTTAATGTCGGGACATAATGGAATTAATTCAGCAATTAGCTCCATTCCTTTACCCGGCTGCATAGATCCTGCGTAGGCGACGGTAGTATTCTCAGTTTTGAATGAAAAATCCGAAGTTTTTGCGCGTAAATCTGCTCCATCATGTGCTACATGAATTTTCGGCTCCACATCGGGAAACTCATCAACCCAAGCTTTCTTAAGAGCTTGACTGATGACAACAATCCCTTTACACCTTTTTGAAGTCACCAAGTGCGAAGACATTCGGTGATGTAACGTATCTCTATTGAACAGATCACTGTGGGCTTCAAATACAACGTTTTTACCTAGAATTAACGCTCCCCATACTCCAAACAGAAATCTGCCATAAACAAGATCCGGTTTTAAGCGGACACTTTTTAGTGCGCTCATCAACCCAAACAGATAATATTTTCCCGGCAGCGATGAAAACCATTGAACATTCTGAATTGAAAAGTCCGGCTCTACCGAGTAGAATTCATACGGATTTTCAGAAGCCTGCGATTTTTTATTATTAGCTACAATTAAGTCAACCTCAATATTCTCAGCAGAAAAAGCACTACACATTTTCATAATGTGGACGCTGTGTGCTTTCCGAGAAGGTATTTCCGCATGCGACAGGTACGTTAATTTCATAGATCTTCCTTCCGCTTTGCCAGAATCTCTTCGAAGAACTTTTCCAACTGACGGACGTTTCTTTCAGGAGAAAACTGTTCATTGGCAAATTTCCGGGTATTATCTGCCAGTGTCTTTCTAATGCCGGGATCAATCACCATTTTTTGTACAGATGAAACGAACTCCTCGAAGTCATTCTCTGCACAAATGCCGAATTGATCTCCATCAAGTAGGGAATCAGGGTTATAGGAATAACTGATAACAGGTTTTCCGAGCATCCAGGCCTGCATAAAAGTATTGGCAAACCCTTCCGGCTCGCCGGTATGCAGTAAAGCTATCGAATGTTTAATAGCACCATTTACCACCTTTAATGGCTTTTTCCCCATGTACTTAATGTTATCCGGCAGTAAATCGTGATTTCTAAAATATTCGTATACATCTTTTTGAATCTCTCCGAACATCAGCAGATCTACATTTAAATTGTCAATTCTCTGGGCCAGCTTTAGGCAAACCTCTGGTCTTTTCGACGGTTTCAGACTCGATATCCACACCAGGTACGGCTTATCGTGCGCAAAGGGAACCGTTTCAACTTCTGATGAACTTCGAATGAAACGGGTGTTCGAATGCCCCGACTTTTTCAAAAACTCTTTATTATTCACCACTAAACCATCTACTAATGGAAACCCACGGTGCTGCTTCCGGCTTTCAAATGAACGAATTATTGTAATAGCCAATCTTTTCCAAATCGGCTTTTCTTTTGAAACAGCTTTTGCCCCCCATTTTTCCAGATCGTGAATATGGGATACAGCAAAGACTACCGGTATTTTTTTTGATTTGATGTACTGAACAGACTTATAGAAAAAGTGTTTATTGTATCGCCAATAGACGATATCAGGTGCCGCTCTTTGAATCCCCTTCTTAATACCCTGGATGTTGTCTTTAACAGGAATTACAGAGTATTCGGATTGATACTCTCCCGATCCTCCCACAGCTATGTAAACCACATTGTGGCCAAACACCACCAGTTTCCGAGCAATAATATCACACTGAATTTCACTCCCCCCGAGTTTATCTTGCCTGTGTTTGTTAACAATCGCAATTTTCATTGTTGGAATAACTTAAGACAAGTTTCGGATTCCAAATTATCGATCTCTTCGATTACTCAACATCGGCCATACCCTGCTTTTCACATAGATGTAAAAAAGCGAGACAAATCCACCTAAGGAAGTATAGAGTATAACCATCAACGCCCGTTGAGGACTTGATCTGTTTGTAGGCACCGATACAGGCTCCAGCACTTTGAACACCGGTGTTTCTTGCATCAATTGGAATTTAGCATCCTCTTTTTGCTGAGCTATTCCGTTATAAAGATCAAACTTCAATTGGTATTCCGACTCTAGCCTTTGCTCTTCAGAACGAGCACGAGCAGTCGCTATATTTATATTTCTGTCTCGGA
>PWKX01000026.1 GCA_003559585.1 Mollicutes bacterium
AATCGGTTCAACTTCGAAAAAGTATACATCACCAGCATTCACTTCAATGGCTTCATCGATTCTGAGTGTTAAACGGGTGTTATCTTTTAACAACACACTTAGGGTGTTGGTATCATAAGTGGTTAAGTTGTATGTGTCGATTTTTGCATAAAATGAGTTCATGTTATCACCGCTTTGTTTGTTTTAAGATGGTGGTGCTGATGGTTGATAAGCTTAAAGGTTTAAGCGTTTTGATTTGATGGGCTTCCGAATGATAAATTATATCAAAAGCGCCATCGAATGTAAAGGTTTCATGTTTTTCGTTGTTTTTAAAGATGATGATGATATGCGACTTCTCATCGTTCAATTCATACACAATCGTTCCGCTTTTACAACTGCGTACGAAAGTCTTATGCTCAATGTCATAAGGGGTGGTTAATTTTAACAGCGGTTCTGTTTTACGGATTTTAATCAGCTTTTTAAAATCTTCGATATCTTCATGGTGTTTATCTCTTAGTGTCCAATCAATCGCATTGATGTTATCAGGGCTTTTATAGCTATTGCCTTCCCCTTGCTTACTTCTGTAAAACTCTTGCCCAGCATGGATAAAAGGCACCCCTTGCATGAGCACCATCATGCTTGTGGCTAATTTTTGTGCTTGTAAAACGTTTTTTTCTGGTAAAGATTTCATTGCGACGCGGGCTTTATCATAAAAGGTGTGGTTATCATGACATTCAACATAGTTGATCGATTGAGATGGATAAGTGATGGCTTTGGCTGTGTTTTTTGCTTGGATGAGATTCAACGTTTTTTGTGTTGCAGGTTGGCCCGTGGCAAACCCTTTTTGTTTCAATTGAAAGGTTTCACCTTTGATGGTTTCACGCACTTGATCATTGAAAAAACCAATGTTGTATAAAGTTTTTTTGTTATCCATATGACATAAGGTGTTTGAAGGCACAACCGTTGGCATGTTCCAACCCTCACCATATAATAAAATTGACGGGTCGATGAACTCTAACTTTTGACGGATGATGTGCATCGTATGACAATCAATCAGTCCCATTAAATCAAACCTAAAACCATCGATGTTATACATATTAATCCAGTTAAATACAGAATCAACAATGAGTTTTCTAACCATCAAACGTTCGGTGGCTAAATCGGAATCACAGCCAGAAGCGTTGGTTAAAACACCGTTATGATCAACACGGTAAGCGTAACCAGGAATCATCATATCAAAGGGGAAGGTTTTGATGTTATAGATATGGTTATACACCACATCCATGATGATGCCGATGCCTTGTTCATGGTAGGCATCAATCATATCAATCAGTTGATTAATACGGGCATAAGGATCGTTAGGTTTGGTGGTAAATGACCCTTCTGGTACAAAGTATTGACTAGGGTTATAACCCCAGTTATAGTGTTTAAAACGATCGGTTTCATCGACGCCTTCAAAATCATAAATCGGCAAAAGTTGTACGTGTGTCACGCCTAAATCCTTAATGTAATCAAAGCCTGCACTCAGGCCTTTTAAAGTTTTGAGTCCGGATTGTTTAAAATCATTAAAGGTCGATTTTTCTTCTGCGTTCACGGTATCTGAGGATGTCATATCGCGTACTGATGCTTCATAAATAATGGCTTCAGTGGGATGGGTATGTTTGAAGGGACGTTTGTGTTTGGGTTGATGGATTTTTTTGGGATTGATGACAATGTTTCGCTTGCCGTTAGCCGTTGAAGCCAGTGCGTATAAATCGTTAAACCGTTTGGTTTTACCATTTACATGGGCTTCAAACAGGTAATGAACCCCCTCTAAATCACCCTCAACTTCTACAGACCAAACGCCTTGATTGACGTATGATAGGGGGTGTGTGGTTTCTTGATCCGCTTTGAACAAAATCACGTTTACTTCTTTGGCAACGGGTGACCACATTTTAAAAGTCGTGGCTGTTGGTGTATAGCTTACACCTAAATCGTCGCCGTCATAATAAAATAAGTTATCAAATAACTCACTGCGGACGACTTCACCGCTATAAAGTTCGATTTTTCTATCTAAACTGTCATACACATAATATGTTTTGTTTAAAAAGATGAACCCTTTAAAATCAAAGATGTATTTGATGGTGTCGCCTAAGGTTTTTTTAGAGGCTAAGTTTAAGACAATCGTTTCTGATTCACCCGCTAAGTAAAAATCGTCTAAGTGTTGGTTTTCTTCGGTGTTTGGATAAAGGACACTAATTTCATGGAATCCTTCTAAATATGCTTCTATGGTTTTCATCGGTGTCACTCGCTTTCTAAGGTGTATAAGTAGTCTTGGGCAGCTTTTTTCAAGGTTGATGCGTCGTTATCATACTTACCTGTTAACACACCATCAAGTAGGTGTGATTCAATGGTTTTTATATCGGTCTTTTGCTTAGGGTTAAGGTCTTCTTTGATGTGGCGGCCGCGGTAAGCTAACTCTTTGAGCGTGCGGATAGGTAGTGCGTCAATCATTTTAAGTATCGTTTGCCGTTGGTCATCAAACCCAAATAACGTCAATAGATGGTTAACCCCCAGTAATGTTTCTTTTGGGGTTTCAAAGCAAGATCTTGGGGTGAAGGGCTGGTTTTGATGATGGTTAAACAGTGAAGCCCTTGTCATCACCTCAGCTTTAAACGCTTTTGATAGTTTAAAACCGGCTTGATTTAGTTCGTTTTTAATGGCCATAATGGTAAAGGCATCGATGTGATCGTATGAATCGTCGATGGTATTTAACGCGATGAATGTCTGTGTTAACTTTAGTATTGCGGGTATGTCGGTGGTATTAATAAAGTCGATGACGGTCTTTTTAAGCGGCGCATCAAACAGTTTAAAAAGTTCTTCTTGTACCCGTTCGATCGATAAATGACGAATTAAATGGTCATTGGTGAGGATGGCAGTCTTGGTGCCATGGTGGATCTTAAAATTCAGGGTGGCCGCAAACCTTAGCGCTCTTAAAATTCTCAAAGCGTCTTCTTGGAAACGTTCATTTGGATCCCCAATTGTTTTAATCAAACGTAAGTTTAAATCATGTTTGCCATTAAAATGATCGTGAATATCACCGTTTAGATCCATCACCAATTGATTGATGGTGAAATCCCGTCTAGATAAATCATCAATCAATGTATCTGCAAAGCGGATTTGATCAGGGTGACGGTTGTTGGTATAAGTGGTTTCTTGACGGTAGGTGGTCACTTCATAAGGCAAGCCTTCTTCGATGATGGTCATCGTGCCAAATGCTTTGCCTGTAGCAATCACTTTATTAAATAAGCGTTGGATGTCATTAGGGGTTGCATTTGTCGTGATATCAATATCATGCGTTTGGCGCTTAAGCAAGGTATCTCTCACAAACCCACCAACAAAAAACGCTTCATATTGAGCGTCATGGAATGTTTTTAATATATCAAAGCCAATTTGAACGTGTTTTTCCATGCTATCACCAATTGAATTATACAACAAACACAACACTTTTTCTATGTTTGAGTGCATATTATAAGGATTAATGATATGATAATGATGTTTGGAGGCGATTTTATGAAGAGTATTTCAAAGCCTATTAGTGTAAGCTACACGATTAAACACTCAGACTTTATCGCGTTGTTGTTTCCAGTTTTTGATATGGATGACATCACAAATAGGTTAAGCAAAGTCAAAGAAGACCATCCCAACGCTAATCACCATTGCTATGCTTATTTATTGGGTGATGCTCAGGATATTCAAAAAGCAAACGATGATGGAGAGCCCTCACAAACAGCTGGTATGCCTATTTTAGAACGACTTAAAACGCACGACATGACCAATGTGCTTTGTGTGGTTGTCCGTTATTTTGGCGGGGTAAAACTAGGCGCCGGCGGTTTGATTAGAGCTTATGGCAAAGGTCCTGCTTTATGTCTTGAACAAGCCACACTAACAAAAAAAATCATGTTCAGTATTCTAAGCATACAAGCAAATTTTGATTATATTGGCGTGTTAGAACACACTCTTAGCGATGTGCGCTTATTAAATCGTCATTATGATGAACAAGTGCAATTTACCGTTGAGATACCATCTAGCGATGTCGCTAAGTTTAAAGCCCTGATTCAGGAAAGAACGCAAGGAAAAACCCTAATTGAAGTGGTAAGTGAAGACAAACGATACCTATAAAAAAAGCGCACATGCGCTTTTTTTATGAAAAGATACGAAAAGATATATCGATTAAGTTCATCAACGCTTTGGTCACTAAGTAAGCAATTGAAATACTTAAAAAAATCACGGTGATTTGCATTTGCCAAATCGCACCTTTTTGAAATAGTTTCGTGATGTCCATCATCATCAACGCTTTAAATGTGACGCCTAAAATGATGAAAAATAGAAGCGTTTCAAATAATCCAAGTGTGATAGGATCCATGGTGTGCCTCCTTATTCTATGATGATGTCATCATCATCAGGATCAAAAACACCCGTTTCAATGGTGATGACGACATGGTTAGGCAAACAAGTCAGTGGTCTTAGGGGGGAATTGGTCGCCCCTTGATACTGGCAGATGTTTTGTGGGCTTTTTTCATCAATCACTTGTACTTTATGGTCTTTATATTGTATCGTAACATCATATTCTTCATCAGAGGTCGTACCCTGTACCACAAAGATGTGATTATCAAAGTCAGAACGGTCTATGTGAACGTAATCTTCATCAATGATTTCATAGCTACCATCTCTTAGTTCTATCCTTAAGATTTCAATGCCACGATAATGTACAACCGCAACCCCATCTTCAGCGCTACTAAGGCGTTCAATAAGGGAAATGGCACCAAAAGATATTAAAGCCACACTGAATATGATGGTTATCAAAATTAGATCTTTTTTCTTCATATGCATCGCCTCGTAAAATATTATAACACATCCATAAATAATCTGTATTAAAATCTACTTTAGAAGCCAAATTAAAAAATAAGTTGTATGACAAAAATGATACAAAATATTATTGACAAATGTTTGTTTTAAACTTATAATACAAATTGTTGAAAAACACACATTCACATAACAAAAAATTAGGAGGCGTTTTATTGTGAAAAAGTTCTTATTATTAATTCTTTCACTGGTCATGTTTGTTTCGATTGCTGCTTGCGGCAATGGCGATGACAATGGCGACAATGGTGATAATGGCGACAACGGCGACAACGGCGACAACGGCGACAACGGCGACAACGGTGACAATGGTGACAATGGTGATAATGGCGATATTGAGTATGGCGATTACAAACCAGGTTTACACCTAGGGTATACTGATGGTCATCAAAACACATATGCCTATGTATATGTTGATGCAGAAGGTTACATTGTAGACATCTTTATTGATACCGTATACCTTAAAACTGATGACGAAGGCCCATTAACTTGGGAAGGCCGTGGTGGCTCTGAACAAACTGGTTATGCAACCACTAAGATGAGCTTAGATGGTGGCTGTGGTTACAACATGTGGCCAGCTCAACCTGTTGAAGATTGTACAGTTGAAGGCGAAATCATGTGGCACGATCAAGTACGCATGGTAGCTGAAGATATTATTGACAATCAAGCAATCCCTTCATATGACATGGACGGCGACTACTTTGATGAAGATGGCGATGACATCATTGCTGGTGTTTCCATCCGCATTACTAATTATGTTAACGCAGTTCAAAACGCTTTAGATATCGCTACTTTAGGCGCTAATGAAAGCCCTGCTGACTTTGACGTTCCTTCATTCACTGGTACTGGTAGTTTTGAACCTGGAATCCATTTTGGATATACCGATGGTCATCAAAACACTGTAGCAGTTGTGGCTGTTAATGCAGATGGTTTCATTGAATACATCACGGCTGATACAATCTACATGAAATCAGACGCTGAAGGGCCTGTTACTTGGGTAGGTCGCGGCGGTAGTGAAGCGACTGGATATGCAACCACTAAGATGAGCCTTGATCAAGGCTGCGGATACAACATGTGGCCAGCTCAACCTGTTGAAGATTGTCAAGTAGAAGGCGAAATCATGTGGCATGACCAAGTAGCAATGGTTATGGATGCAATCATTGACAACCAAGGTATCCCAACATTCGACATTGATGGCGGTTACTTTGATGAAGATGGCGACGACATTGTTGCTGGTGTTACAATTCGCGTCACCCATTATATTGACGCTGTTGCTAACGCGATTGACTAATACAACCCAAAAGTTGTAAGAGACGTCTTCGGACGTCTCTTTTATTTCGAAATAATAAAATTATGTTATAATCAATGTGGTGATAATCATGAAAACAATCTATAAACGACTCATATTAGTTGGCATTGTTTTGGCA
>PWKX01000049.1 GCA_003559585.1 Mollicutes bacterium
ACCTTCAGTTAAAACGCGTATTTCTCATCGCAAACAAGCGTTAGATCAAGTGTTGGTTTTTTTAAGACAACGCGGATAAAGGCAGGGATGTTTCATGATTAAACGCATACAAAAAACTGATCGTGTTTGGTTAAAAACCGCAGCTGAGTTATTAAAAGACACATGGCCAGTGAACTACCAAACGCTTGATAAAGCTTTTAATGAACTGTGTGATGTGAGCACAAATGTGTTGTTTGGCTATATTAAACAAGGCATGTTGGTTGGTGTTGTTGGTGCCATCGCTCAGTATTTGAAAACCGGTTGGGAACTGCATCCGTTGGTGGTTAAAAAGCCACATCAAAACCAAGGGATTGGGCGTGCGCTTTTATACCACTTAGAAGCACACATCAAAGAAGAAGGCGGTTTAATCATTTATTTAGGGACCGACGATGAGTCTTATCAAACATCGCTTAGTGATGATGTTGATTTGTTTGTCGATCCTTTTTATCATATAGAACATATTAAAAACTATGCCCATCATCCCTTTACATTTTATGAAAAACACGGGTATAAAATTGTGGGTGTTTTGCCAGATGTTAATGGCTTTAGAAAACCAGATATTTGGATGGCTAAGCGTTTGGTACCTAGAGAGCGCTTAAAAACGTTATAATGAAACTTGAAAATAAGGGAAAGGAACGCATGCGTATGAGAGACAAATTAGAAAAAGCCTTAATGAATAACGACAAACCAACCGCCACGACACTAACCATGAATGCTTTAGAACAAGGCTTTGATATTGTTACCTTTTATGAAGAAATTTTAGCTGGTATTTTAAATGATATCGACTGTGCAGAAGATGATTTCAATTGCATCTGGTTAGAACATCAAATGACGTGGATCACAAGAGGGCTCATTGAAATGAGTTATCCTTATGTGCTTAAAAAACAAACCAAACTCAAAAAAAACAAACACGCCCTTGTGGTTTGTCCGAAGGATGAAACCCATGATTTAGGTGCGTTAATTGGCGCGAACTTATTGACCATGCACGGCTTTGAAACAACAGTCCTTGGGGCCAACACACCGCTTAAAACCATTGAAAGTGCCTTATCTAACTTACATGTAGATTACTTAGTGATTAGTGTTTCAAATGCCTATCATTTATTTGAAGTACAAAAGATTTTGCTCCGTTTAGACACGGCCTTTCCAGAGGTAGTTATTTTAGGTTCGGGCCGCGGCTTTACCCAAAATGCGCACCGTTTTAAATCAGTCCGAGCCATCATTAATTCTAACGATGACATCATCGCTTTCATCAAGAAAGAAGGGTTGTGATGTTATCATTAAAAATTGCGGCCCGTTTTTTGTTTTCATCTAAGCTGCAAACGTTGTTGATCATGTTGGGCATTGGGGTTGGTGTGAGTGTGCAAGTGTTTATCGGCTCACTCATCGGTGGGTTGCAAAACGATTTAATTGACTCGACGATCGGTTCACAATCACACATCACCATTCGCAGTCAAATGCGTGATGAACGTTTGTCTGTTTCACCAAGCTTCTTATCAGAGGTTGAAGATATATCATCAGAGATTAGAGCGGTTTCTAGCGTATTAGAAGGACCAGGAACCATCGATAATGATGTTGGTGATTCTATTTTTATACGTGGCTTTGAATTTGAGCGCGCCAATGATATATATCGGTTTGATGAAGCGCTCATCTCAGGTGACATCCCTGAGCATGATGGGGTGTTAATTGGTAAAGATTTAGCTGAGATGCTAGCGGTTGAAATTGGTGAACAGGTGCGCATTGTTTTACCACAACAAGGCTTTGACACATTCACCTTTGAGATTAGTGGTATTTTTGATTTAGGCGTGGCATCGGTCAATGAAACATGGTTTGTGATGCGTTTAGAAACCGCGCAAACACTGTTTGACACCAATCAAGTTAGTGCCGTTGAAATGCAAGTCAATGATGTGTTTGCCACCACCGAAATCGCTGAAAGATTGATGGAGGCTTACCCGGATTTAAGGCACACAGAATGGCAAGCGTCTAATCAAGAACTGTTGAGCGGATTAGAAGGACAAAGCATTAGTAGTTTGATGATCCAAGTGTTTGTGATGATTTCTTTGGTTTTAGGCATAGCCAGTGTCTTAGCGATTACCGTGTTACAAAAATCAAGGCAACTAGGGATTTTAAAAGCGATGGGCATCACCGATTTTAAAGCCAGTACCATCTTTTTAGCACAAGGCTTCATCTTAGGTGTGTTTGGGGCACTCATTGGGGTTGGCTTAGGTTTGTTTTTAAATGTTGCTTTCACACAATTTGCGGTTAACCCTGATGGCACACCCGTTGTCTCTTTACAAATAGACCCTGCTTTTGTAATGCTAAGTGCGCTTGTGGCGATAACCGCAAGTTTATTAGCGTCGATCATTCCTGCTAAACGCAGTGCAAAATTAAGCATCATTGAGGTGATTCGAAATGGCTGAATATGCGCTTAAGTTAACTGGCATCGAAAAAACCTATGGCACCACCATTAAAACCAAAGTATTACACGGCATTGATGTGTCATTCAAACGACACTCATTTAATGCCATCATCGGCCAAAGTGGTTCTGGGAAAAGTACCTTGATGAATATCATGGGAACCCTTGATTTACCAACCAGTGGTGTTTTAGAAATACTCGGGACAAAAACAACCGACATGAATAAAAAACAACTCGCTGTTTTGAGAAATGAAACGATTGGCTTTATCTTTCAACACCATTACCTTTTACCTGAGTTTACAGCCTTAGAAAATATTTTAATGCCTGCAAAAATCAAACATGGACGCATCACACAGGCGGATAGGGCCTATGCTTTAGAACTCATTGAGTTTGTCGGATTAACCCAAGTTAAAGATAACCCCGCCAACCAGATGAGTGGTGGCCAACAACAACGCACCGCGATTGCAAGAGCTTTAATCAATAAACCTGAGATCATATTAGCCGATGAACCCACCGGTGCTTTGGATTCTGAGAGTACCGATAAGGTTTATCAACTTTTAAGAGACATTAACACCACGTATCAAACAACGTTTTTGGTGATCACACATGATCGAAAGGTCGCCGAAAAAGCAGATCGCATCATTGAGTTAAAAGATGGCCGCATCGAGTTAGATGTGGTCACTAAATCATCATGATCAGGGGGATGTAGATGAAAATATTAGTGTTTAGTGATGTACACGGCAATCAAGAACAATTTAAAGACCTTTTAAGTACCCATGAAGATGCACAGTATGTGATATCGCTTGGTGATTCTGAGCTTAAACATCATGTGTTACAACACCACGATATCATTGCTGTTAAAGGGAATTATCCATTTGATGCGGGCATTGGGTATAAACATGTTTGTAAGATTGATGGTTGGGTGTTTTTATTAACCCATGGTCATAAAGAACGCATCAAACACGGCTATGAAACACTCTATTACGCCATGCTAGAAGCAGAAGCGGATGTGGCTTTTTATGGTCATACCCATATACCAGACTTCAAACATATCTCTGGTAAATACATCATCAATCCTGGCGCGGTTCACCGACCCCGCACACCACAAGGGCCAAGCTATCTGGTTTTAGACCTTGAAAAAGAAAGCATCGTCTTTCAGTGGTATCATGCGAAAACACACGAAGTGTTATCAACAAAGCAGATTGAAAAAAAACATACCGATTGAGATGATTTTCAATCGGTTTTTTCATGTGTTCACAGCACGGTTTTACTTTTTATTTTACCATTTTTGTGGTAAACTTTTTAAGGAATAACAAGGAGCGAAAAGCGATGGAAATCAAAGAAAAAAAATTAACGAGACGGTCATTACAAAGAGAGTATATTGTGGCAAAATTATATCAATATGACATGACTGATGACGTGCCTGACATTAAAAAAAATAACCCCTTTATTAAAGACAGCATCCGCCTGATTATTCGTGATTTAGAGGCGATTGATACGGTTATTAAAGAAAGCTTAGTCAATTGGAGTTTAAACCGTTTGTCTTATGTCGACCGCGCAATCATGCGCTTAGCGACATTTGAGCTATCATACACCGACACCCCACATGAAATCATCATTAATGAAGCTTTAGAGCTGACAAAAAAATTTAGTGATGAAGGAGATAAAAAGCACGTATCGTTTAATAATAAAGTGTTAGACAACATTTCTCGAATCATAAAAAAGAAAGCGTGATAACATGGATAAAAAGCCGCTTAGTGTAACGGCCCTAACCAAATACATTAAATATAAGTTTGATCAAGACAGTCATTTAAAAGATGTGTTGATTAAAGGTGAAGTGTCTAACTTTAAACGCAACGTTCGTGGGCATTTTTATTTCACGCTTAAAGATAAAAACGCTTCAATCAGCGCCATCATGTTTGCCAGTAAAGCTCGCGGTGTTGCCTTTGAACCTAAAGAGGGCATGAGTGTGGTTGTCAGTGGTTATATCAGTGTGTTTGAAGTCGCTGGTAGTTATCAAGTGTATGTCCATTCAATGGATGAGGTGGGCCTTGGTAACTTATACCAACAATACCTACAATTAAAAGATACCTTAGAAAAAGCGGGTTACTTTGCTGAACAACACAAACAGGCTTTACCGAGCTTCCCTAAACAAATCGCTGTTTTAACCTCTGCGACTGGGGCGGCCGTACGGGATATCATCCATATCATCAACCGCCGATATCCGCTTTGTCAGATTTTAGTCTATCCAACCACCGTCCAAGGTGAACAAGCAAAAGATGAAATCGTGAAAAACATTGAAAAAGCCAACCAAAACCCAAATAACGATGTGATTATTTTAGGCCGTGGTGGTGGTTCAATTGAAGATTTGTGGGCGTTTAATGAAGAAATCGTGGCGCACGCCATCTATCATTCACATGTGCCCATCATCTCTGCGGTAGGGCATGAAACGGATTTTACGATTGCTGATTTTGTGGCTGACATGCGTGCCCCAACCCCATCAGGTGCCGCTGAAATTGCTGTGCCTGAAAAACGGTTACTCATGCGTGATGTGTTGCAACATCAACAACGCTTAACCGACATACTCAACAAACAAATCACCGACCATAACCGGTATGTATCACAGCTGTTAGCTAGACCTGTTTTAAAAGACGCAGCGCGTTTACTCCATCCACTTGAACAACAATTTGATCATCTATTACACAGACTTTTGATGCGTCACCCCCAAAAACAGCTTAGCGAATCATTTGAGCAATTATCATCACAACGCCAACAGCTACATTTTCAGTTTAAGCGTTTGGTCGATCACCATCAACAACGTTACCGAGATCTCCATCAACGTCTCCAACCATTAAACCCTAGACTGCTGATTGAACAAGGTTATATGCTTGGGAAAGTCGATGGTAAACTCATTAAATCGATCGATGATGTTAAACTTGGACAAACCATAGAATTAGAACTACAAGATGGCTTAATTGAAACGAAAGTTGAAAAAAAGAACGCAAAGGAGCATTCAAATGAGTAAAGAAAAACAAAGTTTTGAAGACGCACTAAAAGCGTTAGAAACGATTGTTAAAGCATTAGAAAGCGGCGAGTTACCCTTAGAAGAGGCCGTAAAAAAATATGAAGAAGGCATGGCCTATTCAAAACACTGTCAAAAGCTGTTAAAAGAAGCAGAGCAGGTTTTAACCAAACAAATGAAAGATGATGAAGAGGTTCCTTTCGAACTGAATAACGATCAAGAGTAGAGGTTTTTACATGAACATTACCGACATTAAAAATCCATCTTTTTTAAAAGACCTAACGATACCTGAATGTGAAGCCTTAAGTGCTGACATTCGGGCTTTTCTAATTGAGAATCTTTCTAAAACAGGGGGCCATTTTTCATCGAACTTAGGGGTTGTTGAACTGACAATTGCGCTTCATAAAGTCTTTGAGTCACCCAAAGATAAATTCATCTTTGATGTGGGTCATCAAGGCTATGTTCATAAAATATTAACAGGCCGCGCCAATCAGTTTGAATCACTAAGACAGATGGATGGGTTAAGTGGTTTTTTAAAAAGAGATGAATCAAAACACGATGTGTATGAATCCGGCCATTCATCGACATCAATCGCAGCCCAGGCGGGGATGCTTTTTGCCAAACCATTTAACCAAGACATGCGTCATGTGATTGCTTTAATTGGTGATGGTGCCCTAGCCAGTGGCTCGGCTTTAGAAGCCCTTAACTTCTTAGGGCACTATCCTGAGAAGAACCCAATCATCATTTTAAATGACAACGAAATGAGCATCTCAGAAAATGTTGGGTATTTAGCTAGAGCTTTAACTAAAATGCGCATGCGCCGCAGTTATCGGTCTTTGCGCCGTAAAACCAGTCGCTTAATCCCTAAACCTTTAAAGAAATTTACCTCGAAAATTGAAAAACGGGTTAAAGGTTTTTTAACCGGTACGACGTATTTTGAATCCATGGGATATCAGTATTATGGGCCTTTAAATGGTCATGATTTCAAACAACTGTTAAAAGTATTTCAAACCGTCAAAAATAACCCTGCGCCCACAGTCATTCATTTAAGAACTGTCAAAGGCAAAGGGTATGAACACGCTGAAAACGATACTTTAGGTGCTTGGCACGGCACCCCACCTTTTGAGATTGAAACCGGCCGACAACAACAAAAAGACAAACCAAACGCCGTTTCCTTTCAAGCCATCACCGCTGATTATATGTCAAACCGCGCCCAACAAGACCCATCTTTTCACGTCATCACCCCAGCGATGAGTGCCGGGGCGTCATTAACATCATTTAAAGCGCAACACCCAACACAACTGATTGATACTGGTATCGCAGAAGCGACCGCTTTAACGATGGCCACCGCGATGGGCTTAAACCGTGTTAAACCGTTTTTAACCATATATTCCACGTTTTTACAACGCGCTTATGACCAACTCATTCATGATTTGGCACGGCAAAAAGCCAACGTTGTCATCGGCATTGATCGTGCTGGTTTGGTTGGGGCTGATGGTGAAACCCATCAAGGCATCTATGATATTCCGATGATGATGCACATTCCTAATTTAACCATCGCCCATCCTAAAGATGGTAAAGAAATGCTTGGGCTTTATGCGTATGCTTTTGAGCATCACAATGGCCCCATTGCCATTCGTTACCCAAAAGCGAAAACAGCTTTTGATCAAGCATGGTTAACAAACCCTATCAAACCAATTAAGCCATCATGGGAGATTGTCCACGAAGGCCAAAAGGCCACCCTGATTGCTTTTGGTGATGTGGTGCCTGTCATTGAAGCGCGCATGAAACAACTTAAATTACCTGTAAGACTCATCAACGCTCGATATATCAAACCGCTTAGTGAATCGATGTTACAGATGATTCATCCTGATCAGCCTCTCATCATTCACGAGGAATCTGTGAAAAGTGGTGGGCTTGGCAGTGAAATTTTACGCAAACTCATCGATTTAAACCGTTTGCCTAACCACGTTAAACACATGGGCTTTGACGATGCGTTTATTCCGCAAGGCGATAGACTCTCGATGTTAAACCGTTATGAACTTGATGTCCATCATATCATACAGGTGGTAAAGGATTGTTTAGATGAGACTTGATCAATATCTTGTTCAAAAAAACCATGCAATCTCCAGACATCGTTCTAAGCTGATCATCAAAGCAGGCGCTGTTAAAATCAATGATAACATTGTGATGAAACCGGCCTATCAAGTCCAACCAGACGATGCGGTTACCATTATTAAAGAGGTCAATCCTTATGTATCACAAGGTGGGCTTAAGCTTGCTTATGCCTTAGACCAGTTTGACATTGATTTAACCAACCACATTGTTTTAGATGTTGGCGCCTCAACAGGAGGCTTTACTGATTGCGCGTTAAAACACGGCGCAACAGCCGTGATTGCGGTTGATGTTGGCACCTTGCAATTAGCGCCATCATTAAGACAAAATAAAGCTGTCACGGTGATGGAAAACACAAACTTTCTCGATGTTCAAGCTGACACATTAAACAACGTCACCTTTGCGGTGATGGATGTAAGTTTCACCTCTTCTTTGCCTTTGGTGAAACATTTAAAAACAATCAAACCAACCTTGCCGATGATTGTGCTCATCAAACCACAATTTGAAGGTGGTAAAACCAATAAAAAAGGCGTCATTAAACACCCCACGATTCATCAACACGTTTTAAAGCAATATTTATCTCAACTCGCAACACTAAACATTCATGTCAAAGATTTGGTCGCATCGACCACCAAAGGCCAATCCGGCAACAAAGAATTTCTTGTATATTTAACCGATCATCCTCAACATACATCTCACGCATCGTTGATTGAAAAAGCTTTGAAAACATAGGAGGGAACCCCATGTTAAAACATTTAAGTGTGGCACGATTTGCGGTGATTGAAAACATTGATGTCAGTTTTGAAAGCGGCATGAATGTGTTAACCGGTGAAACTGGTGCGGGTAAAAGCTTATTGATTGATGCCATTGGTCTTTTACTTGGTGAAAGGGCATCGAGCGATTTGATTAGAAGCGGCTGTGATGACGCGCAAATCAGTGCTTTATTTCAACCGATTAATGACAGCATCAAACAAAAGCTATTAACCCTTGATTTACCTGTCAATGATGATGAACTGCTCATCACCCGTAAAATCAAAGCCAACAGCGGTAGTGTGATTAAAATCAACGGTGAGTTGGTTACTTTAAACATTTTAAACCAGCTTAGTGATCACTTAGCTGACATTCACACCCAACACGATGCCAAACGGCTGTTTAATCAAAACACCTATATTGATTTGATTGACCATTATGATGCTCACATTAGCCCACTTAAATCAGAGTATCTAGCGGCTCGAAACGTGTATTTAAAAGCACATCAAAACCATACATCCTTAAAAGAAGAACAACACCAAATTAAAGAAAAAATCGACATGCTTCAGTATCAATTAGAAGAATTAGAACGTCATGATTTGGTGGTGGATGAATACGAAGCTTTAGAAGAGCGTTTACAGGTCCTTCAAAACTTTGATCAGGTGTTTAGCCGCATTAAAGAAGCACACCAACACTTAGATGAAAGCGGCGCCACCGACAACATCTATGATGCGAAAAAAGCATTAGAGGATGTATCAGCGTTTGATGAACATTTAAAAGACTATACACACCGCATTGAAAGTGCCTATTATGAACTCGATGACATTCAAGGCGCGCTTTTTGATAAGCTTTCATCGATGGATTTTGATCCTGAGGAGTTAGAACGCTTAGAAACTAGAAAGCATACACTTGATACTTTGAAAAGAAAATACCGCATGGACATCAACGATTTAATTGACCATCAGGCAACCATCAAACAGGATTTAGCGCAATTAACCAATTATGATGATGCCTTATTAAACGCTGAAACCGAGTTAAAAAAAGCGTATGATGCGGTTTATAAAACAGCCAAAAGTTTAAGTGCCAAACGGCAAAGTGTGGCAAAAACCATCATTCAAAAATTAAAAGGCGAGTTAAAAAGCTTAGAACTGAAAAATGTCCAGTTCGACATCACCTTTGCCAAACAAGAACAAAGCCGGTTTGATGATGCTAGTGTTTTTACTTTAAAAGGGATTGACACGGTTGATTTTTTAATCTCACCCAATGTTGGTGAAACCATCAAACCGTTAAGAAAAATCGCCAGTGGTGGTGAGTTATCCCGTATTATGTTGGCACTTAAAACCATTTTTGCCAGTCATAAACAACTAAACTTAATGATTTTTGATGAAATTGATAGTGGTGTGAGCGGTTATGTCGCGGCTCAAGTTAGTAAAAAAATGAAGCAAATTGCAAAAAACGTGCAAGTGATTGCCATCACCCATTTACCACAAGTAGCCGCTGCGGCTGATCACCATTATCACATAGAAAAAACACAGATAGATAACCGTACGAAAACAACGATTAGAACCTTAAGTGAAACAGATCGCATTCAAGCGATTGCAGCGATGATCTCAGGGGATGAAGTCACAGAACACAGTTTGAAGAGTGCCAAAGAATTACGCAAATAAAAAAAGCGCCTAAGCGCTTTTTCCTTATCCCATCATGACTCTAAACATCACAAACACAGTTGTGGCAACTAATCCTAGCAAAAAGGCCACAACCAAAATCAAAACAACAGTTTTACCCCAAGTCTTCTTTAATGGGTTTGTGTAATGCGGTTCTTTCATTTCTTGTTGTTGTTTCTTTGGTCTTTTACGACTTTTTGGCATCATATCACCTCAGTTATTATGCGCGTTATCTGGTTCGACTTTACTCATTATACTAAATTTAATTAAAAAAGGAAAGTTCATTCATGAAAAAATACAAAGTGATTTTCCACATTGACCTAAATGCGTTTTACGCCAGCTGTGAAGTAGCGGAAGACCCTTCACTAAAAAACATCCCGATTGGCATTGGCCCTAAGTCTGATCGTGGCATTTTAACGACCGCCAATTATGAAGCCCGCAAATATGGCGTTAAGAGTGCGATGAACCTATATGAAGCCCGCAAGCTATGTCCACAACTGAAAGTTATTCCCACCAATTTTCCTTTATATGAAAAATATTCAGGTTTGTTTTTTGACTATTTAAAAACATGGACCGATCAAATCGAACCGGCCTCGATTGATGAAGGGTATTTAGATATGACAGATGCTTTAAACAACAAACACCCACTTGATGTGGCCAAACGCATGCAACAAGATTTAATGGACGCCTATCACTTGCCGGTATCCATTGGCATTGCGCCGAATATGTTTTTAGCTAAAATGGCATCGGACATGAAAAAACCATTAGGCATCACTGTCTTAAGAAAACGCGATGTTGAGAAAAAACTTTGGCCCTTACCAATTGAAGATTTACATGGCATCGGTAAAAAAACGGTGCCGAACTTAAAACTGTTGGGCATCAAAACCATTGGTGATTTAGCCACGTTTAAAGACCGTTCAAAACTAGAAGCGTTTTTAGGCAATCAAACCACGGGTTTTATGGATAAAGTGCACGGTCATGATGAGCGTGTGGTTGACCCATCTAGACAAGAGTCTCACCAAAGCATTGGCAATTCCAAAACGTATGAAGGGTTTTTGCACGAATATCAAGAAATGATTCAAGCCTTAGAATCACTTACCAACCGCATGATTGAGCGTATGAAAGATCACGAACTGGCCGCTAAAACGATATCGGTACAAGTAAGAGACCATGATTATACCAATCATTCTAAACACCACACGTTTGATTACCATACCGATCATTATTATGAAATCTTTGAAGTAGTCGAACACTTATTTGATCAATTGTATGAAGAAAAACCCATTCATTTACTTGGGGTGAGTGCGGCCAATTTAGAGGTTAAAGAACGCTTGTTCAAACAACTCAACATTTTCGATACATCTAAGGTAGAGAAAAAAGATGATGCCATTCATGCGTTATTACATAGCATCAATGCAAACTATGATAAACCGATTTTAAAACAAGGCATATCTAAAAAGAAACAAACGTAAAGTAAGATTACATTATTGATTAAACCATAAATGTGATAAAATAAATTTAAGTTGCGACAAAGGGGTGTCATTGATGATTAAACGAATGTTCTTATTTTTTAGCACCATGGCTTTCATCATGTTGCTGGTTGCTTGTGGGGAAGACACGGTTGATGGTGTGGATACACCACGTTTTTCACATCTAGAGGTCAATAATACCGACCCTGGAACACCAGATGATTTTAATGTGTTTTTTGTAGAAAAAAATGAATTGATTACCATTGATATTTATTTAGATAATCCATCTAATTTGCCAATTAACTTGATTTCAATTAACGGCACACCGTATCGCCAAGCTCGGTTTGAAGACAATTCAACATCATCACACATCATTTTAAGACTCGATGTGCTTAGAGTGCCTGGTCAAACCCAATATGAAATCAATGAAATAGAATACACCCACCCAGAAGACGGGGTGCAATCGGTTGGTGTACACCAAGATAACATCTTTCAAGTCTATGTTTTAGAAAGTTCGCCTACCGGCGAATTTAATCAAATTACGACCAATCAAACTTCTTTGAGTGCCAATTTGAATTTACGCGATCCCGATCAAACGATTGTGAGTGCTGAGTTGGTGTTATTGCTCAATGACTCAGAAATCGAGAAAAAATCGTTATCGATAGGATTACATACCTATCAGTTTACTGATCTTTATTCTGATACGGCATACGACGTACAAGTCGTTGTCACTTATGAAAGAGCAGCGGGAGAATTGGTACAAGAAAGCATGGTTTTAAATGAAGCTTTAGATGTTAAAACCAACCATAAAACCGCTCCGAGTGTTGAGATGAGGGATGTCGCCCAAACCGAACGGACCATCACCTTTGACCTTGATGCTGTTGACCCCGATCAAACAGGCCGTTTTACAGACATCGCACTTTATCAAAATGATCAACGCATCCATACTTTTGCGGACGGCGAAGCTTTTGAAGCCACTGATTTATTTAGCGATACAACCTATGATATTTATGCTGAATATACGTATGATTTAAACGATACAACCGGACCACAAACCATCATCTTAACACAAACCATCACCACCGATACTTTGACTGCACCGACACTTGATATTGAAAATCTTAGCCCAACTGAAGAGGCTGTCTTGTTTGATTTATACTTTGAAGATCTCGATCAAACGTTAATGGGTGATACCTTAACCATTGAACTATGGAAAGACGATGTTTTAATAAATACCCAAACAACCTCCTTAGATGCTTTAGAATCTTTAAGTTTTGATGGCTTGTTAAGCGACAGTGATTATACCATCATCGTTAAAGCAACCTTTGATTTAAACGATCAACACGGCACACAAGAGGGCACATTAAGTTCACACCTCTTCACCACAGAACCAGTCACCCTACCAGAGGTTGATGTTCAAACGCAAACCGTGGATGAATCACGACTCATCTTTCGCATTAACACCGAAGCCATTCAAGCGCTGTTAACCGATGATGTTTTACACATTCATTTTTACGACACTGACACTGGTGTTTTATTAAAATCAGCACAACTGATTCAAGATACCTTAACCTTAGAAGTTAAAGATATGTTGGCTAATCAAAGTGTGCGCTTAGAAATCATTGGAACCTATGATTTAAACGATGGGTTGGGTGATCGTACCGGTGTGATGTATGCCAATACATATCAAACCACCGCTAACGCCATCCCAACGGGTCAAATCAATGCGGTTAATTTTGACCAATCATCCATCACCTTCAGCTATACCTTAAATGATCCTGATAACACGTTAGTGCCAGATAGGTTTATCGCCATCATCTATGAAGATAACGGCCAAACCCTAGAAATCATCGGCACACTCATCTTAGACCCAAGTGTCTCAGAACACACCTTTGATTACACGCCTAAGGCGGCTTATAGTTACGGGGTTCAGTTGTTTGTTGATTACGATCTTAGAGATGGACAAGGCATCACAGAAGAACATAGCTTAAACGCATTATACGTTGTCACAGACCTCCACGCCAAAGCTCCGAGTGCCACACTTGAATTAAGTGACATTCAAGATACATCGGTGATAGCTCATTATGAGGTTTTAGATATCGATGATACCATCACTGCGATGACGTTATCCATCAACGGCGAGACGGTATCTGTCTCTGATTTAGAAGATACTTATCTATTTGATGGCTTAACTGAAGCGACATCGTACACCATCACATTTACGATTACTTATGAACAAAAAGGTGAAACACAAACCTTGGTTGTTGAAGAAACCTTCACGACATCTGGTTAAAAAAAAGACAATGTGTTAAATCACATTGTCTTTTTTAACGGGTTTATTAATGGATAGAGCAAAGAACATCGCCATCACCGTTAAGCCCATCATCAAATATATAGCAGGGTTAAAACTACCAGTTAAATCAAAAGCCAGTCCTAAGGGGAAGGGGCCTACAGCGGTTGACAACACCATGAATACAGTGGCGGCACCACGGATGGAACCTAAGTACTTTCTGCCGAAATAAGTTGGCCATATCGTACTTAGCGTCACAACTTGAATGGCGACAGCCGTGCCGTAAAATAGAATGAAAATGATGGCACTGGTACTGCCGTTGACAAACCAAGCCAAAAACGCCATGGATATAAAAATCATGATTTGTGTGATTAAAAACACATATTTAGGCGGCAATTGATCGATTAATATTCTAGCCACAAAGGGCATAAAAAAAGCAGGAAACGCAATCATACCAATGATGAATGACGCTTGTGATTCGGCCACTTGGCGTTGTTGCATCATTTCAAAAAAGTGAAACGTGACCCCGGTTGAAAACATAGGAACCACGATGCTCATTAACCCAATAAACCAAAACTCTTTGGTATGAACAGCTTGTTTTAAAGTGAAGCTTTCGTGTTCTAACTTTGCTAGTGCATCGGCTTTATCTTCATCAGAAGAGGCACCATTATTATCGATGTTTAACCCGATGTCTTCTGGTTTGTTAATAACAGTGAAAAAAGCAACAGGCACAAATAAGATCAATAAGGCAATCCCCCAAAAACGCCAAGCTTGTTCCCAACCAACCGTCGTAATCAACCAATAATTAAAAGCCGGAACACTTAAGGTCGCTAAAAGACCACCCATGTTTTCAAGACTTATGGCAAACGCTCTTTTTTTCTCAAACCATTGTGGCACAAGCGAATGCGGAATCAAGGTCATCGAACCTTGACCAAAATATCTTAGTAGAAAAAACCCAACAAAAATCATTCCAATATTCATCACATATGAATTATAAAAGGCTGTTAAAGCAAGTAAAATACCAACAGTAACCATCATCACCCTTTGTCCAAAACGGTCTACCATTTTTCCCATCACCACAAGTAATGAGCCACTTAAAATAGTCGCAATCATATACCCAAATGACATCAAAGCACTAGAATAGCCAAATTCATGCCGGTAAACATTAATGAAAACACTGATTGAATAGGTTTGTCCGGGTGCTGAAAAAAAGAGACTGAACGCACTGATGAAGACCATGACCCAGCCGTAATATAATTTTTTATTGATTTTTAAAGCTAATGAAGCCACGCTAACACGTCCTTTTCCGAAAAAGATTATAACATACTACCAACAAAAAACCCATAAACAAACGTTAAACACGAGAAATTATTTCAAGTCCTACTAGATTGATGTATAATGAAAGTATAAAAAGGTTGCGATGAGGTGTGTGTATGTTAGAAAAAAACAAAGAATACAAAGCCATCACCAATTTAAGACAAACCATTGATGAAGCCCATAAACTACAAGCAAAACTTGATGATGTTAACAAAAAAATCGCCAAACAAGAAGCGATTGAATTAAAAGAAAGCCACAAACATTTTCCTTATGGGAAGATGTTGTATGAAAAAGAGCAAACCTTACAATACGCAAGTCTTTTACAAAAAGCAACCAAAACATTGAGTGCGCTTATTTGTTATGGGTTTTTGTTTGCTTTACCGCTCGGTGTTTTATATGTATTAGACATGCAAGCCATCATCACGTTTAATATGCTAAGAGATGAAACGATTTATCTCATCAGTGCTATCGCCATTTATGTGTTACTCTTGGTGTTTACGGTGCTAACCATTAAACGCTATGTTCAGCGCTATGACCGGTGGTTTTTTGATCTAAGAGATAAACACTACAACAAAAAACATAAAACAGCCTTCAACGAAGCGTATGTACAAACCAAAGAGATGATTGAGGATTACAAACAACTCATTGAAGGTGAAATCAATACACTTGAAACTAAAAAAGAAAAAATTGAAAGCGAACTAGAACACGTTCAAAAAACCATTGAAAATAACGCCCAAATCCCTAAAAAATACATCGCCGATGTGGATGAAATTTTAACGTATTTTGAAGATATGCGTGCAACAACGACCCTCGATGCGATTAATTTATACGTCAAGGAAAAACGTGAACAAACATATTTTGAATCCATTCAATCCTCGTTAGCAAAACAACACGAAGCCACGATTGAGTTGCACATGAAGTTAAACACCTTAAGTGAGATCAAAGACTCGCTTGAAAAGATGCCGCGTGAAGCGTCAAAACAACGTGATGGCAATCAAAAGATTGATGAAAAACTAGGACAAATCAAACACGGTTCTAAAAAAAATAAAAAACAACAAAAAAAGGCATTAAAACAACAAAAAAAAGAAACAAAACGACGAAATAAAGAAGATAAAGAAGTTGAAAAAATAGAAAAGAAACGCCAAAAAGATAAAACTTGATGACCCATAAATCGATGACTATTAAGCCATCGATTTTTTCAAAGCACGTAAAAGCTTTTGCATAATGTTTGGGTTACGAAGCATTAAACAGTATAATATTGTTACAAAAAAGGAGTGATTTCGTTGAAAAAGAAAAGTTTAATTGTCGTGTTATTGTTATTTATGACGTTTATCATTAGTGCTTGTGCTCGAGATCAAGATGTCTTACGGGTCGGTATGGATTTATCTTACCCACCATTTGAAACAGAAGAAGACGGAGAACCACATGGGATTAGCGTTGATATTGCGCATTTATTAGGTGAGTATTTAGACCGTGAGGTTGAGATTATCAATACGGATTTCTTAGGTCTAATTAATTCTTTGAACTCAGGTGAGATTGATATCATAATTGGCTCAATGAGTATCACAGAAGACCGTGCACAAAGTGTTAACTTTACCGATCCATATATGTATTTCAAGATCATCTCATTGATCAATCAAGACTTCGCTGATGTTCACGGTATTCACGAAGATACACCACATGAAGACCTATTAGCCATTGAGGATGTACAGTTTGTTGGGGTTGCCGCTCAAGTTTCAACATCGATTCCAGAAAATCTTGGTAAAGATGTCATCGAAGCAACAACACTAAATTCTGCGATTACCAATGTTGTTCAAGGAACGGCTGATATTTTAATGATGAGTGCTTTTCCTGTGACCAATGGTTACCGTGAGAATCCTAATTCAACCATGGTTGCATGGGATCCTTTCCAGTCATCACCAATTGGAATGGCTGTGGCCATAGGAAATGATGAACTCTTAGAACAAGCCAATGCATTTGTGGCATCCATGGACGAACCAGGTGGTGCCAATGAACGTCTTGCTGATATTTGGGATGATTACGTGAAAGAACGTTTAGGTCGATATGGTATGGAGTTCTTCTTTGAAGAATAAATGTTTCTTTTATATGCGGAGGATGTTGAAAAGTAAAACATTATCATATATCATTGCGATTTCCTTGTTTATTGGCTTTTTAGTATTTGTCGCGCTTAGACAAAGAACCCCGATTAACTTTAGTCGGTTAGCTGGCTATGAATCACTTATTTTAGAAGGATTTATCAACACGATTATTGTGTCGGTCATTGCCCTTTTCGGTAGTATCATTTTAGGGTTTATCATGTATTTGATGACCAAAAGCAAATCACAAACATTAAGAACCATTGCCGATGTGTTCACCGAAATCATTTATGGGACACCTTTACTGGTGATGATTATTGTCATGGCGTTTTTAATCGGACCAGCCTTTAACTCGTTTAACCGCATTGTTTGGGCATTATCAGGCATCATTATTTACATCACCCCATATATGAGTAATGTTTATCGTTCAGTGTTTAAAAGTATTTCTGATGAGCAATACATGGCGATGGATTTATTTGGGTTTACCGCGACTCAAAAATATCGTTATATCATCATCCCACAAGTGTTAAGAATGTTGATGCCGCCGTTTATGAACAATTTTTCTTTGATCATAAAGGGAAGCGCACTGTTAAATGTGATTTCACATCGTGAGTTGTTTTTCACGATTAGTCTATTTCAAACAAGAACATTTGCTTATTCAGAAGGTTACTTGCTCATGTGGTTACTCTACATCATGATCACCGTCCCATTATCACAGTTAACCAAATACGTTGAAAGACGGTGGTCGTTAGAATGAACATTAAAATCAAAAACTTAACCCATGCTTATGATGTGAATGTATTAGATGACCTTCACTTAGATTTAGATGGATACCATGCGATTGGCATCATTGGTATTTCTGGGTCAGGCAAAAGCACGTTGCTTAGAATTTTAGCTGGGATTGAAAAACCCAATCAAGGCACCGTTGAAATTAATGGCCAGTTTGCCGATGATAAACATTACAAACAAAACATTGGGTTCGTCTTTCAAAGCCATACGCTGTTTCCACATTTGACCTTACTTGAAAACATCACAATTGTATTAGAAAAAACAAGAGGGATAGACAAACAGACCGCCAAAAAAACAGCCATTGAAAACTTAACAAGATTAGGTTTAGACGATCAAAAAGACAAACGGCCTAATAAAGTTTCGGGTGGTCAAGCACAACGCGCATCGATCGCACGTGCTTTATCGGTCAATCCAGATATTTTATTTTTAGATGAACCAACCTCCTCATTGGATCCGATTTTAACCGATGAGGTGTTATCGTCTGTTGAAAAATTAAAAGGGCTAGGGAAGGATTTTATCTTCGTGACACACGTCATTAGTTTTGTGAAAGATTTTGCTGATTACGTGTTATACATGGATCAAGGTGTAATTGCTGAACAAGGCACGCCTGATATGTTAGATAACCCAAAAACAGACGCATTAAAAAACTTTATGAACAAAGTCCGTTAACTATAAATCAAGGTGTCAGCATGACTCAGGCTGACATCTTTTTTTATGCGAGAAAACCATCATTTTTATAAATAAGTCTTCATGTTAACGGTTTATCTTTAAGGTAAAGTGATGTATAATAACCTTGGTGAAAACAAACACTGTGGAGACCAACATGAAAATCTTAATGCTTTATGGAACCAAGTCAAATGTTACCAAAGATATTGCGCGCATGATTGTGTCTGATTTAGATGCGGCCGTGACGTTGCACAACTTAAAACGCTCATTGCCTCATAAAATCGAGGCCTTTGATTTGATCGTGATTGGCTCACCCATTTATATGGGTTATATGATTAAATCTGTGCGAAAATTTGTGCTTAGAAACCTGTCATCGTTGTTAAATAAACCGGTGGCTTTATTTATTGTTGGTGCGGATAAACAGTTGGACATGGATAAGTATTTATCGATGTCTTTACCAGAAGACTTGATTAGCCATCTATGGTTGAAGATGCATTTAGGCGGCGAATTTCGCCATGATAAACACCAAATATTAAGACGAATCATCATTAAACAAGTCTCAGAAGAAAACGCTAAAAGTCAATCAGGTGCTGTTAATATTGACAAAGAAGCGGTGCATCAATTTAGCCATCATATAAAAAAAGAAATGTTAGGTGATAAACGTGTTTAAGATGTGTTTCTTACAACGCACACCATCTTCAAACAAGCCAGCAGGCTCAGTCTGGTTTTTTAGACCCAACCCCAAATATTTTAGATAAGGTTACCTGTTTTAGGTACCCTTTTTTCATGATTTTATGATTAGGAGGCAACACCATGATTAAAGATACACAGTTTGATGTCATTATCGTTGGCGCAGGCCCGGCCGGGATTTATACAGCGTATGAACTTAGTGAAAAAGCCCCGCATTTATCGGTTTTATTGATTGATAAAGGCTTAGATATTCACAAACGACGCTGTTTGATTTTAGATAAAAAGGCCACAAAATGTCCGGTTAAACCTGATGAAACCAGTGGTTGCTACCCAGCGTGTTCAATCACCAATGGGTTTGGCGGTGCTGGTGCTTATTCAGATGGAAAGTTTAACATTACCTCAGAATTTGGTGGCTGGTTAGAGGAATACATGGATAAAGACCAAGTAGAATCGCTCATTAATGATGTTGATAACATCAATTTAAAACATGGCGCACCAACCGCCATCACCGATCCGACAACCCAAAAGGTGAAGGATATTGAACGACGCGGTCTAGCTAGAGGTTTAAAATTATTAAGAGCGAAGGTTAGACATTTAGGCACAGAACAAAATTTAATGATTTTAAAACGTATTTTTGAATCTTTATCCCATAACATCACCATGCTTTTTTCACATGAAGTACAAGAACTCATCATTGAAGATAAACACATCAAAGGTGTCATCTCTCACCATAAGAAAAAAGGCAAGCAATCGTTTTACGCAAACCATGTTGTTGTTGCACCAGGACGTGATGGGGCTGATTTCTTAGGTGAACTATGTAAAAAACATAATATCAAGCGCACCAACAATCAAGTTGATATCGGTGTTCGTGTTGAAACCAACGATGCCATCATGGAAGAAATCAACACCCATTTATATGAAGGTAAGTTTATTTATCGTACGAGTGTTGGCACCACCGTTCGGACGTTTTGTTCAAACCCGAGTGGTCATGTGGTTATTGAAAACCACAGTGGGACGATGCTTGCTAACGGACATGCTTATAAAGACAGTAGACTTGGTTCAACTAACACAAACTTTGCCTTACTCGTATCTCATCAGTTTGATGCGCCGTTTAATAAACCGAATGAGTTTGCCAATGCGGTGTCTAAACTCGCCAATATGTTATCAACGGGTTCGATTATCATTCAAAAGTATGGCGATGTGTTACACGGTAGACGCACCACTGATAAGCGGTTAAAAGAAGGCTTTGTTAATCCGACTTTAAAAGAAGCGGTCCCAGGTGATTTAGGCTTGGTCTTACCATACAACACGATGAAATCAATCATTGAAATGATGGAAGCCCTTGATTATGTCACCCCTGGTATCGCCAGTGAACACACGTTGTTTTACGGTGTTGAAGCGAAGTTTTATAGCGCCAGACCATCGTTAAATCAACACTTTGAAAGTATCATTTCAGGCTTGTTTTTTGCTGGTGATGGCGCAGGCATCACACGTGGATTAGCTCAAGCAGGGGCCAATGGTCTTGCCATTGCCCGTTACTTAATTGAAAAGGATGGCAACTAATATGAAGACAACCACTGTGATTGGCGCTCAATGGGGCGATGAGGGTAAAGGTAAAATCACCGATTATTTAGCAGATATAGCGGATGTCATTGTTCGTTTTCAAGGCGGCAACAACGCTGGACATACCATCGTCATTAATGGTAAAAAGTACGCACTGCATTTGATTCCCTCAGGCATATTTAGACAAAAGGCTTTGAATGTATTAGCCCAAGGCATGGTCATCGATCCGTTTGCTTTGGATGAAGAGATGACGATGTTAAACAATGAACAGATTGGTTTGGATCATTTGGTTGTCTCACAGCGTGCCCATGTGATTTTACCATTTCACAAAACGATGGATACACTCATCGAAAGCATACGTCATGAAAAAGTAGGCACCACCGCTAGAGGCATTGGCCCTGCTTATACCGATAAAGCTGCTAGACTTGGGTTGCGTATGATTGAGTTTATTGATCCTAAAGCTTTTGCGGCTTACTTAGATACCATCATTCCATATTACAACACGATGTTTAAAGCCCATGGCATTGATTTAATTGATAAACAAACACTGTTAAAACAATGCGCACCCCTCCAACAATCATTAGCGCCTTATATTAAAGACACAAGCACCCTAATTCACCAAGCCATTCAGGCAGATAAACATGTCTTATTTGAAGGCGCACAAGGCACCATGCTTTGTTTAGAACACGGCACCTATCCATTTGTGACAAGTTCCTCACCAACCGCAGCTAGTGTGCCGATCAATGTCGGCATCGCACCCAGCTGTATTGACCGTGTGATTGGCATCACTAAAGCTTATACGACCCGTGTTGGGTCTGGGGCTTTTCCAAGTGAAATCAACGATGATATTGCAAAGACCATTGCCATCAAAGGCCATGAGTTTGGGACCACAACTGGTCGACGTAGACGGATCGGTTGGTTAGATATTGTTCAATTAAAATACGCCCATCAAATCAACGGTTTTACTGATATTGCCTTAACCCTTTTAGATGTGTTAAGTGGCATTGATCCAATTAAAATCTGTGTTGGCTACACCTTAGATGGTGA
>PWKX01000050.1 GCA_003559585.1 Mollicutes bacterium
AAGACAAGGCATACATCCAAGCAAGAACAGACATATATCAAGCGGTAGAAACATTCAAACAACATTTTAAAACCTATGATGTTGATGTTTTTATAACCACACAAATCAATGGGTATCCTGCCTTTGGCGGTTTACCAGCGATCAGTGTGCCAGCTGGAACGTTTAAACAAGCCGATTCCCACAACGTTCTATTTATAGGGAATGCGTTTGAAGAACATGTCATCTTACCATTTGCCCACCAATACGAGCAAGCGCGCGGTGATTTAAAACACCCACCTTTGATTAGTCAGTCAAAATCATAAGAAACAAAAGACCAATTAAATATATTGGTCTTTTTTAATGGAAAAATGATAAAAATTAATTAATTTATAAAAAAACTTGAAATTATCATAAAGTCATTCTATAATATAACTGAAATCAATTAGTGTATTAATTATTTTAATTATTATCACTCAAAAAATAGTTGGAGGAAATTGTATGCTTAAATTATTTAAAAATAAGAACTTTACATTGTTGTATGCGGGTAACTTGGTATCACAAATGGGTGGCGTGTTTTATAACTTTGCGGTAAGTTGGTATATTTTGTCATTAACCTCATCGCCCTTTTTAGCTGGGTCATACATTGGCCTAGGTGGTTTGGTACAACTAGCAGGCGCACCCTTAGCAGGTGTGTTAGTTGACCGATTAGATAAAGTAAAGATCTTGGTGGTCACTGATTTTATCCGTGGCTTCGTCGTTTTAATTAGTGCTTATTTAATCTATAGTTTCAGTACTGAAGGGTCACATTTGCTTGTTTTATATACCGCCACGGTATTACTGGCTTTAAACGGCACCATTTTTGGACCCGCAGCCATGGCTTTAAGACCGCTGGTGGTCGAAGAGGATGATTTGGCTAGAGCCAATGCGTTTTTTAGTTTCATCCAAAGCATCCAAATCATGGCTGGTATTTTAGCCGCCGGCTTATTGTATGGTGTGCTCGGCATTGAAAGAATCTTCTTGGTATATGGGATTTGTTTAATCATCAGTGGTTTTACCGAAATGTTCATCAAAGTGAACGATGAAAAAGAAACGTCTGAAACAGATGAATCAAATGGTAAATCATCATTGTTCAATGATTTTAAATATGGCGTGCAGTATGTTGTGAAAAGACCGGGTTTACTGAATTTTATGTTGGCTGCGTTGGTACTTAATTTTGCTTATGCGCCTTTAATGGCCAATGTGTTTCCATATATGTTTAATCTCGTCTTAGAAAAAGAACCATACCATCTATCGATTGTTCAAATCACAGCCAGCGCTGGTATGTTGGTTGGGGGCTTAGTCGTCGCGGCTTTAGGAAAAAAACTTGTGGTCTCAAGAGCCATCAAACAAGGCTTAACGTGTACAGGACTAGGGTTTATTTTAACGAGTATCCTTTTAATATCAATGGCTTATGAGATGTTAAATTTCAACCAGTTTATGATCTTGATTTTACCGATGATGTTTTTAACATCATTGTTCTCAGTGTTGTTAAATGTCCCGTTTAATACAGGGTTATTAAAAACGGTTGATGCACATGTTCGCGGCAGAGTGCTAAGTTTTATAAACGTTTTATCTCAAGCGTTTGTTCCCTTATCCTTTTTACTGGCTGGCTTGGTATTAGAATATGGCTCACTCACGGTGTTACTGATGGGTTCAATTACAATTATTGTGATTCCTTATTACATCATGATGTTTAGCAAAAAAACCAATCAACTGATGGCAAGTATGTCTTAGTATGTTATACTATATATGATTTTATGGCAAAGGGCCGTCTTGACGGCCTTTTGTTTGAGGATGGGTTATCGTGAGTGTCTTAACAGTAGAACAGATGAGTTTTAATATTGGCGGTTTAGATTTGTATCACGGGTGTTCTTTTCGGTTATACGAAGGGGAACACGCGTGTTTAGTCGGACCAAACGGTTCTGGGAAAACAACGTTACTTAAATTGTTAAACCGTGATTATAAACCGGATAAAGGAGACATAAACTGGCAAAATAATAAAAAAATAGGCTACCTTGATCAGTATAAAACTTTGGATAAAGATATGCGTGTGCAAACGTATTTATATGATGTTTTCTTACCATTGTTTCAAGCAGAAAAGCGGATGGAAACGTTATACGAACAAGCCGCTAGCGCCTCGCCTGCTTTATCTGAGAAAAAGATGATGCAAGCAGCGGTTTTACAAGAACGCTTATTAGAAGCGAACTTTTATGATATTAAAGCTAAGATTGGTAAAATCATGACGGGTTTAGGCTTAGACATTAACGTGATGGAAAACCGGATTAAAACTCTATCAGAAGGCATGCGTGCTAAGGTGATTTTAGCAAAATTGTTATTAGAAGAAGCCGACGTGCTTTTACTTGATGAACCGACTAACTTTTTAGATGTTAAACACATTGAGTGGCTATCTAATTTTCTAAACGAATATCCAAAAGCGTTCATCGTGATTTCCCACCATGAAGCTTTTTTGAAATCAGTGGCAAAAACGGTATTTGCCCTTGAACAAAAAACCATCACCCGGTATAAGGGTGATTACAATTTTTATTTAAAAGAACGCGATTTAAGGCAAGCCCAGCAAGCTAAAGCTTATGATCAACAACAAAAATTTATCGAACGAACAGAAACCTTTATACAAAAAAATATCACGCGTGCTAAAACATCGAAACGCGCACAAAGCCGGCGGAAGATGTTAAGTAAAATTAAAAAGATTACCAAACCCTCAAGCGAACAAACCTATCAGTTTCACTTTCCTTTTTCTAAACCTACCGGGAAAGAAGTATTGCATGTTGAAAACTTGCAAATTGGGTATGATGAACCACTGGTAGACCCCCTTGATTTTATGGTCCGCAAAGAAGAAAAAATTGCCATTACAGGTAAAAATGGTATTGGTAAATCGACGTTAATCTACACCATCATGGGTCAGTTGCCCGCCTTAGAGGGCCATGTGAACTGGATTGATACCGCGATGATTGCGTATTTCTCACAAGACAACACCTTAGATGACAGTAAAACACCGTTTGATATTGTCCACGAACACTACCCAACATTTACGAAAAAAGACATCATGGATTTATTGGCACAACACGGCATCACCTATGACATGGCAAGACGAACATTGCAAACCTTATCTGGTGGGGAAGCCGCCAAGTTAAGGTTGGCGCTTTTAAAACATCAAAAAGGCAATGTCTTAATTTTAGATGAGCCAACCAACCATTTAGATAAAGCGGCTAAACGGGCCCTTAAACAAGCGTTGCAACAGTATAAAGGAACGATGATTCTTGTCAGCCATGAGCCAGATTTTTATGAAGACATTTGTGATTATGAAATAGAATTATTTGCTTAAACCATCGAGTGTGTGCTTGATGGTTTTATTTTTATGTTGGCTTAGCACGCATGTTAGTGCACAACAAACTCGTTGTCATTCATGAAGGATTATGCTAAACTAAAGCAAAGAAAAAGAAGGAGGAACGTGTGTGAAAAAGTTACTATTTACATTAATGTTTGTGTTAACGTTGAGTTTAGCCGCGTGTGATACAGAAGACCCTGTTGATTATGAGGCTTTGCTAAATGAAGCGCTTGATGAGGTGAGTGTCGTACAAGAAACCACTGAAGATATCACCTTGCCAAATACAGCCTTACAGTATGATTTGGTTTGGGAAAGTTCTGATGAATCTCACATTAGCACTGAGGGTGAGGTAAACCGCCCACAGTATGATGACGGCGATCAAGTTGTGACATTAACCGCTTCGATTTCTGACCATGACATGGTTGTTAGTCGTGATTTTGAGGTTACGGTTTTAGCTTATTCTTATGAGCATGAACTGGGCCAACAAATTGAAGCGGCGTTGGCGGATATTGACATGCCTGAAACAACCGATCAAGAAGATTTGGATATGCCTTTAGAAAGTCAAGGTTTTGCCATTGTTTGGGAAAGTTCAAACCCTGATTTATTAACAGCATCGGGTGAGGTGTTAAGAAAACCATCCGCTGATGAGGGTGACCAAGTGGTTGTCTTAACCGCAACCATCAGTGAAAACGGCGTGAGTGATGCAGCTGATTTTGAAATCACAGTGATTGCTTACACCCATGAAGAAGAAGCCATGATGGCAGCCCTTGAAACCTTAAGCGATCCGGATTTATTGCCACAAATGATTTATGATGATGTGCATCTACCAAACGAACTTAATGGTGTGACGGTGTCATGGCATTCATCTAATCCTGATTATTTAAATGAAACAGGCGAGGTGCAATTGCCTTATTATCACCGAGGGTCACAGTATGTGCGTCTAACCGCAACACTGACGATTGGTGATTTAGAAGATGAAGTGGTGGTTCATGCTGATGTGGGCACCATTTCAAGAGAAGCTTCTGCAGCCGTATTTTTTGATGAAGCCATTGAAAAATTCGAGTTCTTTGGCGGGGTTGTCGAAGATGATCTTGATTTAAGTGATTTATCGATGGTTTATATCACCGATCAAGTTAGAGCAGCCTATACCAGTTTAAACCGCAATTATTTAACCGATTCAGGTCATATTAACCCACCGATCTATAGCGAAGGTGTGGTTGAGGTTGAAATGCGTGTTAATTTAAGCTATGAAGGTTATAGCGAAAACTTTGTGTTTGCTTTTTATATTGAACCATTAGAAGAAAAACAAGTGACAAACGTGCGCCAAATCCCGTTTGAGAACTTAGCCACTGAATATGAGGTCTTAGATACCGATGTTGATGTCTTCTACATGCAAGATGGCAGTGTGCCGTATGTTGATATTGAGTCATTTATTTGGTTATTAGAAGGCGCATTAGAACCTAGTCGTTTAGATTTTATTTATGTGGACAACGTATTAACCATTGAAAACCGTTATGAAGCTGAGGATGAAGAAGAGGAAGATACGGTTTACTATCTTGAGATTGATTTTGATAACAACACCGTATATGTTAATACCTTTAGTTTCTTTACCTCGTTTGTGGCGTCTACTGAAACTGATTTTGGTGAGAGTTTATCATCTAGAGTCGAACACTATGATGAGGGTGAAGGCGTATTAATCCCGCTTGGCGATTACCGTTTTGAACTCGTTCGTGATGATGAAAACTATCTTATGCCACTCCATTTAGCGAATTTATTCTTCTCAGGTTCGATGTTTGATGTTCATTATAACTATGACAGCATCCACGGCGTTGATACCTATCAAATCATGGCTTCAGACTCACCTGTTTTACCGTCACTTAGAGCATCAAGTCGTAATGGTGAAGACATGCCAAGACAGCTGCAGTTAGCGGCCTTTAACTATATGGCTTTATCCTTTGATTATTTTTACGGCCTACAAGGCGTACAAGATGTGAATACGTATTATGATGTTTTATCTTTAAGAGATTATGTCCAGCAAGGCAACACCCATTATGAACGCATCTCTGATTATGTCTTAAGCCTTGATGATCTACATACATCGTTTTTAACCACTGGTTATTTTGCACCTAATTACCGCCCAAGCATTGGCATGGAAGACTTTAGATCAAGAACAGCTAGATTCTATAATGCGGCTTGGTCAGATGATTTATGCAACGTTGATGGCGTTCAGTACTATGATGATGACCGCATCGCGTTAGTCCCACTTGAAGGGTTTACCCCAGATAGCGTGGATGAGTTTGCGGCGATGTTAGCGGCGATTGAAGCCCGCGGCACCGTTGAAGATGTGATTGTTGATCTATCATGTAACACCGGTGGAAACATCGGTTCGATGATTCGCATCATTGCGCACATGACGGATGAAGAAATTCCTATGCATCAGTTTAATGCAGGCGATGGTTCGACGGTTACCTATATGTATGATAGTACAGTAGAAGCTTATCATTTTGATTGGCACGTGATGACCTCAGCGATGAGTTATAGCGCAGCTAACCAAATGGCTGCCACTGTTAAAGAAATGGGCATTGCCACGTTAATTGGTGAAAGAACTTCTGGTGGTGCTTCATCGATTACCACCAATTTATTACCAAATGGTGCCATTTTGATTATGAGTTCAAACAATGTGTTATCTGATCAAACATACAACTCTTTAGAAATGGGTGTATCCCCAGAATACAGTTTAAGTCGGTCTTCGTTCTTTGATGATGAGGCCTTAACAAACTTAATACAAACGATCAAAGATGATCAGCAAAATCTTGAGAATGGCGATTAAATAAAAAAGTCCGCT